>LUQU01000012.1 GCA_001628005.1 SAR86 cluster bacterium REDSEA-S09_B4 | reverse complement strand
AATCAAGGGAGTGAAAGCTTAAAGATTTTTGAAATAGGCTCAGTCTTTAACAAAAGAGATAGTAATAAAATTAATGAAAGGGAAGTAGTTGGCGGCTTAATTACAGGCATTGAAGGAAAAGATAATTGGTCGGGTTCAAACAAAGAATTAGATTTCTTTGATTTGAAAGGAAATCTGGAAACTGTTTTACCAGAGCTGTCTAAATTTAGTTTTAAGAAGGAGCAAGTCCCTTTTTTACATCCTGGTAAAACTGCAGCCCTATATAAGGGACAAAAAAAAGTGGGCTACCTAGGAACGGTAAATCCCAAATTATTAGATAAATTAGATATAAAAGGTGAAGTGAACTTTTTTGAATTTTCCGTTGATGACATTTCAGGAACGAAAAATATAAAATTTAAGAAATTTTCACGTTTCCCCTTAGCACAGAGAGATCTGTCTTTTGTAGTGGATGAGGAAATAACAAGCTCTTCAATTACAGACGCCATACTCTCCAAAGCTGGAAGTAACTTAAAAGAGATCAATCTATTTGATATATACACGGGGAAAGGGATAGCTAAAGGGAAAAAAAGCTTAACCTATTCTCTGAACTGGCAGGCTGTAAATAGAACCCTTACAGATGATGAAGTAGACAAAATTATAGGAAGAATAGTTTCATTCCTTTCTAAAAAGTTTAATGCTAAATTGAGAGCTTAATGAGTAAGACTATTACAAAGTTAGATCTGGTAAACCATCTCAATGAGAAGTTAGGACTTAATAAGGTTGAATCTAAAGAGCTAGTTGAAGCTTTTTTCGATGAAATAAAAAAGTCTCTAATAAATAATGAAGAAGTGAAGCTTTCTGGGTTTGGAAATTTTAAGATTCTAAATAAAAGAGAAAGGCCTGGTCGAAACCCAAAGACAGGAGAGCCTGCAATAATTTCTGCTAGAAAAGTTGTTACTTTTAAAGCTGGTCAAAAGTTAAGAAAAAAAATGTCGAATATTTCAAGTGAGTAGCTTACCTTCCATTCCAGATAAAAAATATTTCTCGATTAAAGAAGTGTCTGAACTATGCGAGGTGAAATCACATACCCTTAGATTCTGGGAAAAAGAATTTGATACTTTAAAACCTGAAACCAGGAAGGGGAGTAGAAGGGTTTACCAAAAAGATGACTTACTAATGGTTCGTCAAATACGATCTTTGCTTTATGAAGAAGGGCATACCATAGCAGGAGCTAAGAAAAGGCTTAACTCAAAAACTTCTCCCGCCAAGCTTTCATCAAATGACCATCTAATTGATGATCTTGAAAAGATTCTGAAAGAAATTAAACAAGTTGTTTGAGATTTAAACGGGGCGTGGCGCAGTCTGGTAGCGCACTAGACTGGGGGTCTAGTGGTCGCCGGTTCAAATCCGGCCGCCCCGACCACTGTGTGTACTATACAAATAATCTATTATTATATATAATTTATATTAATAGTTAGAGGCGTCAATTTCTCCCCTTTGAAATACCTCCAAGTAAGACCCTCTAATTATTAAGCAGGATGCAGTTTTCACCCAAGTTTAGCTGCAAGAGCTGATTTTCACTGTATCCTGCCCACTTTGGTAGATGGGCTTATAAAATTTTGGTTGGGCGCAGTAGAAAGTCCATCTGCCACCAATTTCATTTAAAACCTAACTTCTATTAATGATGGGCCTGGTTCTTTTACAGCAGAAGAAAATACTCTTCGAAAGTCTTCTATAGTAAGGGTAGTAAAAGATTCAGCACCTAAGGATTTTCCCAAGGAAGTCCAATTAATTTCAGGGTTCTCAAGAGAAAATAAAGATTGAGCCCTGTCTCCAGTTTGCAAAGCACCAACTCTCTCTAGTTCAATTTTTAATATGGCGTAGGATCTGTTAGAAAAAATTATATTAGTAACGTTTAGATTTTCTCGTGCTTGGGTCCAAATAGATTGCACAGTATACATAGCTCCACCATCACCGTGCAGGCAAACAACGGGCCTATCAGGGCAAGCTATAGCTGCACCAGTTGCTAATGGAAGTCCTTGGCCAATTGATCCTCCAGTTAGAGATAACCAATCATGCGGTTTTGAATTCCAAGTGTTTGGATAAACTGCAAAACCTGAGGTCGCAGCTTCGTCAGAAACTATGGCTTCTTCAGGAAGTAATTCGCCTATCAACGAGCCAACATGAGAGGGATCCAGCTCTCCAGTTAAAGGAGCTTCGACAGTTGTAGAAGGTAAGAGTTCTTTAGAAATTTCACGGGCCTCGAGCATTTCACATAAAGACTGTAAAGCTTTCTTCCCGTCTTGTTCAAAAGTAGCTAATTGGACAAGTTTAGAATTTTCTGGTGAGAGGTAACTTCTTTTATCTGGGTAGGCAAAGAATGAAACTGGAGGCTTTGAGCCTATAAATACAATACTTTCAGTTCCTGCAAGAAATTCTTCAGCCATCTCAGCAAAATAAGGAAGAGGTTCTACTACAGGTATGCCTTGACCTCTTCTTTGTCTTTTTCTAAAAGTTTCCGTTGCAAGCCTTGCTCCTGTTTTAGTAGCTATTTTTGTAGCCATGTTCAAGGACTCTTCATCCAGAAATTCTCCTCCTAGGAACAGCATGCTTTTACTTTTATCAGTCAAAACTTTGTAAGCTTCTTTTAAAAGAGCATCATCGAAATCTTCGGGTCCTTTGCTGTTCAGTATTTCTCCAGTTTTATCTGTTTCATTCCAAGCGCAATCAGCAGGGACAATTAAAGTGGCAATCTTTCCAGGAAAGTTATGAGCAGCTTGCCAGGCTCTGGAACCTCCTTCAGCAAGTTCATCAGGACTTTTAACCCTTTCAACCCAGTCAGAACTTGATTTTGCTAAGCCATCTAGGTCAGAAGTTAAAGGTGCATCGTATTTGAGATGATAAGTAGCATGATCGCCCACAATATTGATCATGGGTGATCTTGCCTTTTTAGCATTATGGATATTAGCAAATCCGTTTCCTAAACCAGGTCCTAAATGAAGCAGATTAGCAGCCGCTTTACCTGACATCCTGGCGTAACCATCAGCAGCTCCAGTCACTACTCCTTCAAATAATCCCAGTACAGGTCTAATTTGAGGGTAGTGATCAATTGCCGCAACTAAATGCATCTCTGAAGTACCAGGGTTAGCAAAAACTACCTCTAAACCGTTATCCACAAGTGTTTTGAGAAGAGCATCCGCAGCATTCATTGATTTATCCTTATTTCCTAATAGTTTAGACTTATTTACCTAAAACTTAAAAGGACAGTTTACATGAGTGATAAAGATAAATTAGAAATGCTTCTTTCTCATAAAGCCCCCTGTATCGAGACTCTAGGAGGTAAGGCTCTTCGATTTCAATCTAAACCCCCTGAACTAGAAATGGAATTTGAAGCTATACCTGAATTCTGCCATTCAGCCAACCAAGTAGTACAGGGAGGTTTTGTTACAGGAATGTTGGATGCACCAATGGCCCACCTTTTAATAGCACTATTAGACGGGAAATTTAATCCAGTGACATTAGATATAAATGTGAGTTTTTTAGGTACATCACATCCTGGAAAACTTCTGTGTAAAGCGAGAGTCTTAAAGCAAGGCAAAAGCATTGTTTATTTAGCGAGTGACCTTTACCAAAAGGAAAAACTTGTAGCGACAGCCACCTCAACAGTAAAGCTGGTTTCTAATTCTAGTTAGATTTAAACGCCAAAGTCCCAAGAAAGACCATCGTGGTACTTCTTAAGTATCTCTTTTGCGATGAGTATTCTGTGAACTTCATCGGGTCCATCAGCTAACCTTAAGGTTCTAAACCCTTGGAACATTCCAGCTAAAGGAAGGTCGCTTGAAACCCCTCTCCAACCATGCATTTGTATTGCTCTGTCGACAACTCTACTGCCTGCTTCAGGTACAAATACTTTAATTGCAGAAATATCAACTCTTGAATCACCGTCTTTATCCATAACTTCAGCACAATGAATGGTCATCAGTCTGGCTGCCTGGATATCGATATACGAGTCCGCAATGAACCCTTGTATGAATTGTTTCGTCTCTAATTTACCTCCATGAACTTCCCTTTCAGTTGAGTATCTAACCATGATGTCAAAAGCCCTCCACATCTGACCGATGGTATTCATGCAGTGATACACTCTGCCTGCTCCAAGTCTATCTTGTGCAGCTTGGTGTCCTGATCCTCGAGCACCTAAAGCATTTTCAAGAGGAACCCTAACGTCTTTATACTTTATCTCCATGTGATCACCACCAGTATGACCCCAAATTGGAACTGACCTTACTCTTTCTAGGCCTGGAGAGTCAGTAGGCACAATGATTTGAGTCATCTTCATATTGGCATTGCCCGAATCGTCATCATCGTCTTCCGTTCTGCACATCACCACTAGGAAATCAGCTCTTCGGCCATTTGATGTCATAATTTTATGGCCGTTAATTACCCATTCATCTCCGTCTTTTACTGCTGTAGTTTGTAAAGACCTAGGGTCAGATCCAGGTGCATCCGGCTCGGTCATTGAAAAACCTGATTCCATTTCTTGATTAATCAAAGGAATTAACCATTTTTCTTTTTGTTCGTCAGTACCGTATTTAACCAAGATCTTTTGGTTGCCAGAATTAGGAGCAATTACTCCAAATAATCTATTTCCGAGAGGCGACCAAGCTAATATTTCATTCATATAAGCATGAGTAAGGAAACCATTACCCATTCCCCCGTATTCTTCTGGTAGATGGGGTGCCCAAAGACCTTGTTTCTTAACTTCTTCTCTTATTTCTTTTCTAAGTTTTGCCGATTTATCTCCTCCTGAGTAGATCACACCTTCATTAGGAATGATTCGATTTCCAACAATATCCGCAGTTCTTAATCTAATGTCATTAATCTCTTTGGAAAGGGTAGGTATAGGTGCAATTTGCATAACTTTTTCTCCTTCTAGTTATGATCTAATGTACGAAACTAATGCAATGCTTGCAAGCTTTTAAAAGTATGAGAATATAGTGACTTCAAAGGATTAGTTGTGAGTTGGGAAAAAGAACTAGAGGAATTAAAAAAACGAGCTGAACTTGCCAAGGAAATGGGAGGCATAGAGCGAATAGCCAAACATTATGCCAGAGGCAGATTAACTGTCAGGGAACGAATTGATCAGTTATTGGACGACGACTCCTTTCATGAAACCGGAGAGATTACTGGGAAGGTTAGCTACGATGAAAATGGCGAAATTAAGGAGTTTGTGCCTGCAAACTTTGTATTTGGAAGAGGAAAGTTAGACGGACGGGAAGTTGTTGTTGCCGGAGATGATTTCACAGTCAGAGGAGGGGCTGCTGATGCCAGAATTGGAAACAAGTCCTTATACAGTTTAAAACTGGCTGAACACTTACGTCTCCCCTTGGTAAATCTTGTTGATGGCAGTGGAGGAGGAGGCAGTGTAAAGACTCTTGAGACCATGGGAGCCACTTATGTTCCTGGACTACCAAGTTGGCAAAATATTGTCAGATTATTAAGTATGGTTCCAGTTGTAGGTGCATGTATGGGGTCGGTTGCAGGATTAGGTTCTGCTCGTGTGGTTGCTTCACATTTTTCCATTATGGTTAAAGGCAGTGCTCAAATGTTTGTAGCCGGGCCGCCAGTGGTAGAAAGGGCTTTTGGTTTGAAAATGGAAAGAGAGGAGTTAGGTGGTAGTGATATCCATACGAAAACTGCAGGAGCAGTAGACAACGAAGCTGTAAGTGAAGAGGATGCTTTCAAGCAAATACAGACTTTTCTCTCTTTTATGCCTTCAAATGTTTGGGAAGTCCCTCCTAGAAAAGAAAATGATGATCCGGAAGAAAGAAAAGAAGAAAAATTAATATCCTTAATACCTAAAGACCGTAAAGCGCCTTATGAAGTAAGGGAGATAATAGATCTAGTTCTCGATAAGGAAAGTTTTTTTGAAGTTGGCGGTGGGTACGGAAAATCTTTGGTGACTGGATTCGCCAGATTATCTGGCTATCCAGTTGGTATTTTAGGTAATGATTGCAACCATGATGGTGGTGCTGTAACTGCCAAGGCATCAGAAAAAATGACAAGATTTGTGGATGTTTGCGATACTTTTAATATCCCGGTAGTTAACTTTGTAGATAATCCAGGTTTCTTAATTGGTCTCCAAGCAGAAGAATCGGGGGTTATAAGACATGGAGTGAGGGCCCTGTACAGTGTGTGGCAAGCTTCTGTTCCTTGGGTTTCTATAATTATTAGACGAGTTTTCGGCGTAGCCGGAGGCGGTCATGGGAATTCTGATCAATTGAATCTACGTTACGCATGGCCTTCAGGGGACTGGGGTTCGTTACCAATTGAAGGGGGTGTAATGGCAGCTTATAAAAGAGACATCGAAGCAAGTCCTGATCCTGCCGCTCGGCAAAAAGAAATAGAAGATTCATTAGATCAAGTTAGATCACCATATAGGACTGCAGAGATGTTTGGTATTGAAGAAATTATAGACCCGAGAGAGACGAGGCCTTTGCTTTGTGATTGGGTAAAGACAGCCTATAAAAATTTACCTCAGAATCTTGGTGTAAAAGAAAGGACAATGAGACCTTAAATGGGTCTTATAAAAAAAGGAGCACAATGAAAAAATTGAACTTTTTATTAATTTTAGGAATTTTAATATCTTATGGTTGCAGTAAGGGATTGGATGAAAACTCTGTAAGAACTATTGCTCAAGGGGAGGTGATTGGTTATAAAGAAGACGATACTTTCGCTTGGCGAGGAATCCCTTTTGCGCAACCTCCTATTGATGAATTAAGGTGGAAGGCACCCCTGCCACCTGATCCTTTTGGATCAAGATTCGAAGCTAAAGAATTTGGACCCGAATGCTTTCAGCCCCAAGGAATTATGGGGGGCCAAGAAGGTGAATGGACTGGTTCAGAAGATTGCCTCTATTTAAATATTTGGTCTCCGGCTTGGTCTCCAGAACAACTGACTGATAAAAAAGTGCCCGTTATGATGTGGATACATGGGGGAGCCAATATTATCGGTTCAGCAAACATGTATTATCCCGTTCATTTAGTTAGAGAGCATGAAGTAATTGTTGTGACTGTGAATTACAGAATGTCTAATTTAGGTTGGTTTAGACATCCTGCATTAAGACAAGAAGGTTCAAGTTTGGAGGATGCTTCGGGAAGCTATGGAACTTTGGATAATATTATGGCGCTTCGCTGGATAAGAGAAAATATTTCTGCGTTTGGAGGAGACACTGACAATGTAACCATCTTTGGGGAATCTGCTGGAGGACATAATGTTGCAGCACTATATGCTTCGCCTTTAGCTAGAGGATTGTTTCATAAGGCTATAGTTCAGAGTGGAGTTATTTCTCATTCAAAGATAGAAGATGCAGAATCTTACTACCCAGAAGATGGAACATCAGGGATTACAAGTTCTAAAGAGGTTATTAATCAACTCCTGATAAACCAAGAAAAAGCTGATGATGTAGAAGGAGCTAAGGAACTACAGAACAGCATGTCATTAAAAGAAACAGAGAAATTTTTAAGAAGCGTTACACCTGGAGAATTGTTAACTGCTTACGGTGAAGCAAATCCCAAAAGAGGTGGTATGACAAGAGTTTTTAACGACGGACATGTCATGGGAAAAGAAGGGATATCTGAACCTTTTGTTAACAATCAAATGCCTCGTGTCCCAATCATTCTAGGGACCAACAGGTATGAAACTAAGCTATTTAACATGATGAATCGAAGATTTGTTAGATGGGGAGAAGGAGAGGGTATATTTTCATGGATAGGTGTTGATGAACTTCCTTTAGAGATAATGAGGCCTGATTTCTATAACGCTGTAACTCAATATTCTTCAGATTCTTGGAAAGAACGAGCTGCAGACACTCCGGCAAGACAATTAGTAGCATCAGGATATAAGAAAACTTTCGTTTACAGGTTCGATTGGGATGATTTACCAGTTATCCAAGGTGTGGATTATGGTGTTTTGGCTGGAGCTGCACACGCCTTAGAAATTTTATTCCTTTTCCCAGCTGCGTTTGATAATTTTATTATTAAAAATGTTGTTATCAGAGATTCGTATGATGGAGCTAAAAAATTATCTAACCAGATGCTGTCTTATTGGGCTCAGTTTGCTTATACAGGAGATCCAGGAAAGGGCAGATCAAATGATCTACCACAATGGAAGGCCTGGTCGGATGAAGAAAAATATATGATTTTAGATTCAGATGAAGATCAAGGATTAGTCATGGTTGATAATGAGGTCACTGTTAATTCTATCTATAACGAATTAACTAATGATCAAAGGTTCTCAGAAGATGAAAAATGCCAATCCCTTTTCGCTATGTCTTATAGCGGCGATGAGTTTCCAGTTGAACTATTAGATAGCTATTCGGATGGTTATTGTTTAACACTTGATTATTCAGATATATTAGAAACAATGAATCCAACTTTAGGAGAAGATGATGACCAAGACAGTTGATTTTTATTTTGATTTTGCCAGTCCCAATGCCTATTTAAGCCATAAAGTGGTTTCTGGAATTGAAGAAAGAACCGGAGGAAAATTTAATTATATTCCTGTTTTATTGGGTGGTATTTTTAAGGCCACTAATAACAAACCGCCAATGGAGGCTTTCTTTGGAATTCTTAACAAAAATGAATACCAATCAGTTGAAATGCAGCGTTTCCGGGAAAGACATGGAATAGATAAATTTAAAATGAACCCGCATTTTCCTGTTATGTCTTTACAAATAATCAGAGGGGCAATAGGAGCTCAAAAGGATGGTTATTTAGATAAATACATTGACGAAGTGCTTAAACATATGTGGGAAGAACCCAAAAAAATGGATGACCCTGAAGTAATTAAGGAAGCGTTTACAGAATCCGGTTTTGATGCAGATAGGTTGATGGAGCAAATGCAAGATCCTGAAATAAAAGCTCAACTTATTACCAATACCGAAGAAGCAGTCAAGAGGGGTACTTTTGGCATTCCTACTTTTTTTGTCGGCGACGAAATCTTTTTTGGAAAGGACACTCTTTGGCAAGTTGAGGAACTCTTAAATAAGTAAAGTCTTACACCCTTAAACTTTTAAAAAAGGCCACGGATCGAAGAAGCAGATTGAGAATCTACTACGGTTATTAACTTAGAAGTCTAATTTAGAAAGCTGTCGTCTTTTTCTAACATCAGATCATACAAAGGCTGGAAACTAGCCCACATACCTGGTTCCGATCCTACTTGAGTTTTTGTCAGCTCAGCGACTTCGTCTGAAATTCTTTCCATTTGACCTACTGATTCAGCTATAAGTTGAGATTGGCAACACCTATCCATAGAAAGAAATCCCCATACAGCCGCGTCTACAGTTTCGCCGGTAGTTAAAAGTCCGTGATTTTTAAGGATGGCCGCTCTTTTATCACCTAAAGCCTCTGCTATTCTGTCTCCCTCATCCGTTTCCAAAACCACCCCAGTGAAGTCATCAAATAACACATGGTCGTTATAAAAAGCACATGAATCTTGTGTTATTGGTTCAAGCAATCTTCCCATTGTAGAAAAGGATTTCCCATACATTGAATGTGAATGAGCAGCTGCGTTCACATCAGGTCTTGCTTCATGAAGGCGGGAATGAATAGCAAATGCAGCAGTGTTTAGAGGTCTGTCACCTTGGACTACTTCTCCGGTCCTGTTGACCAATAAAAGATCTGAAACACGCATTTGGTCAAAATGGACACCAAAAGGGTTTACCCAGAAATAATGTTCATGTTCCGGATCCCTCAGTGTTATATGGCCTGCCAGTCCTTCATCGAAGCCAAAATGAGCGAATACCCTAAAGCCGCAAGCCAACCTTTCTAAGTGGTGTCTGCGTTGCTCTTCCATGGTTTTGCATTCTATCTGTTGTAAAGACCCTCTTTCTTTTTGTGGCAACTTACCAAGAGTTGTGTCTATTTCCATCTTTTCAGCCTTCGACTGATTAGTCATTAATTCTTCTAATTCTTTACTCATAAATCTTTCCCCTATAAAAATTATACCTCGCTAATCCTTTGTCGTTAAATATTTAGCTTAAATGTTAATATATAGTTTCAAGGGGAAATAGTATGGCAAAGAAACGCTATAGAACAGAAAAAGATAGTCTCGGTGAAGTAAAGATTCCTTTTAATGCCCTTTGGGGCCCCCAAACACAGAGAGCAATTGACAATTTTCCAGTCAGTGGAATTACATTTAACTTTCCTTTCGGCAGAAGCTTTCTTAAGGCAATGGGAGTTATTAAAGAGGCAGCGGCCAGAGCAAATAAAAGCTTAAAACTTATAGATGCTAAAAGAGCAAGGGGAATCATAAAAGCCTCTAAGGAGGTTTGGTCTGGCAAGCACGACGATCAGTTTCCTGTCGATATCTTCCAAACTGGATCTGGCACTAGTACTAACATGAATGCAAATGAGGTTATAGGAAAGTTAGCTACCAAATACTGTGGTGTTGAAGTCGATCCAAATGATCATGTCAATATGAGTCAGAGTAGTAATGATGTGATACCTACAGCTATCAATATAAGTTGTCATTGCGATCTTGAACTCCTCCTCCTTCCTGCACTTGAAGGCCTGATACAAGCGATTGATGACAAATCTAAAAAACTTGAAGGAGTAACCAAGACAGGCAGGACTCACTTAATGGATGCCATGCCAATAGATATGAGTCAGGAATTAAATGCTTGGAAATCTCAACTACTCTCTGCTCAAGAATCACTTTTAGTTGTTGCTGACAAGCTTCTATTTCTTCCCCAAGGTGGGACCGCCGTAGGAACCGGAATAAATGCTCACCCAAGATTTACTAAAGAATTTGCTAAAGAAATTTCAAAACTAGGAAAAGTAAAAGCTAAACCCAGTAATGATTTCTTTCGCAGCTTGAGCGCGCAAGACACTTCACTTCAAGTTTCAGGAGAATTAAGGAATTTGGCTACGATACTAATGAAAATCAGTAATGATCTCAGATGGATGAACAGCGGCCCTCTCACTGGGTTGGGTGAAATAGAACTCAAAGCCTTGCAACCCGGCAGCAGTATCATGCCAGGAAAGGTTAATCCGGTGATACCTGAATCCGTAGCAATGGTATGCGCAGACGTTATTGGAAATGACACCACTGTTGCAATTGCAGCACAGTCCGGTAATTTTCAATTGAACGTCATGTTGCCTTTGGTGGCATACAATGTGCTTAAGAGCATAAATATCCTTTCAGGTGCTTTAACCATCTTAGCTAACAAAGCTATAAAAACATTCAAAGTTAATAATAAAAATATAGCTGATAATCTGAAAAGAAATCCCATACTGGTAACAGCTCTAAATCCAGTTATTGGATACGCTAAGGCCGCAGATATTGCAAAAAAGGCCTATCGGGAAGGAAGGCCAATTTTAGATGTCGCTTTGGAAGAGACTAATTTATCCCGCAAGAAATTGGAAAAACTTTTAGACCCTGCAAACCTCACAAAAGGAGGCATAAAGAAATAATGTCGAGTCTAACGTCACAAAAGTGTGTGGCTTGCCAAGCAGATGCTCCTAAAGTAACGGATGATGAGCTGGTTGAATTTATAAAAGAAATTCCAGATTGGGAGCCTATTACCGAAGATTCAATTTTAAAGCTTAGACGAGTTTTTAATTTTGATGATTATGCGCAAGCAGTTCAGTTTAGCAATCAAGTGGCTGACCTGGCTGAAGAGGAAGATCACCATCCGGCCATTTTACTAGAGTGGGGAAAAGTACAAGTCACCTGGTGGACTCACAAGATCTTAGGATTGCATAAGAACGATTTTATTGCTGCTGCAAAGACAGATAGACTCCTAAGTTAATAACGATAGTAGATTCTCAATCTGCTTCTTTCTTTTAAGATTTACTTCATTTAGTATTGCTCACCCAAAAGTAAGGATGCTCATTCATTTGTAATGGAAGTAATTAAAGAACAGCCTCAGTGGTTTAAAGACGCGTTAGCTGTAGATCATAAAAGTGATTTTGCTGACATCGCTGGCGCCAAAATCCATTTCATGGAGTGGGGCGATCCCAATAACCCTTCCGTCATTATGTTGCATGGCAATCACGCTCATGCTTATTGGTTCCAGTTCATAGGTGGTTTACTCGCAGAAAAATATCATTTTGTGGTTATGAGCTTCAGTGGCATGGGTGATAGCGAGTGGCGTTCCCGTTACGATAAAGATACTTTTGTTGAGGATGTGTGGGGCGTAGTAAAGGAAACTAACTTAATAAAACCTGTAGTAGTGGGGCATAGCTTTGGCGGTATGGTTTCTTTGGCCACAGCAGATAAATTCGGCGAACAGATGTCCGGTCTAATACTCGTCGATTTTGTTGTAAGACGTCCTGAGAATCACATTGAATGGTATAAAAATATGCCACCTTCGAAACCTCCCAAAATTAGGCCCAGCAAGGAAGAATTAGTCCAAAGATTTAGACTCATGCCACCACAAGATTGTCAAAATCAGTATCTACTAGATTTTATTGCAGAAAAATCAGTGAGAGAAACTGATGGGGGGTGGAGTTGGACTTTTGATCCCTCAACCTACGATCATTTGGAGGTAGGAAATGACCAACATGAAATTATTAATCAGTTAAATTGCCCGGTATCTTTTATTTACGGTGAAAATACTATGGAATTTGACACGGGTGACTCAATAAAAGAGATGAAAGAGTTGCTCCCTGAAGGTTCTTCGGTTGTAGCTTTAGAAGACGCTCAACATCATTTGATGTTGGACAAACCATTAGAGTTTGTAGATGAATTGGATAAGTTGATAAAAGATTTTTTCTAGTTTCCCTTGCTCGTCTCTGGCATTTTTAAGAACCAAATAATAATAGTTGCTAAAACCAATAAAGAACAAAGAAAGAGAAAGGCATTTTGGTAATTGCCATAAGCATCAAACATGAGCGCCACCACTGGCGTTCCACTTACCTGAAAAACTGAAATAAAAGGTTGAGCAGTTCCTCTTGAGAAGCCAAAACTTTTTTGCGTATATACCTTGTTGAAAAGAATGTTGCTTAAAGGAAGTGCGGCGCCTCCGCCAAAACCAAACAAAGCAATAATAAAGGACAGTTGATTGGCACTATCGCTGCCCAGAATCAGCAAGGTACCAACAAGTTGTATTACAAGTGAAGCTGAGACTGCCAATCTCGCATCCATTTTATTTTCAATTAACCAACCGAACACCAATTTACTGATCATGGCTGGAACAGCGTACATGCTGAAAATCCATGCTGCTTGTTCAGCCCAACCCCTCTCAGATGCGTAAAAGGTAATATGGGCAAGCACCGCCATCATGGCACAAAATTGAAGCGCGAATACAAAGGACAGAACCCAGAAATTCCTATCATTCAATAATTGTTTTAGAGTCCAATCTTCGCCGGCAACTTCGCTGAGGCCTTGATCATCGCTGTGTGTTTTCCCGTCCGGTAGTTGGTCTACATCTTCAGGATTATCTATTACTAAGTATCTAAATAATGGCGCATTTATGATTAAGGTAAATAAACCATAATATAAATAAGCTTCTCGCCAACTTAAACCCAAATCGATTAACAGATAATTTGTTAGGTTAGGCATCACCAGACCCGAAAAAGAAACCCCAAGTGCAGCTATACCCAAAGCCCTGCCGGTGTATTCACGGAACCATCTGGAAACCAGCTTTGAAACAGACAGATTACCCATGAGGGAAGCCCCTAAAGCAATTGGGAGAACAAAAATTATTATGAATGCTGTGTAGCTGTTAACAAAATACAACGAGATCAAAGACAGTCCGTAAACAAATGAGCCTAAAATTAATACCGATCTGATCGAGTAGGTGTCTAGTAATTTTCCTACCACTGGCATGGTGATGGCCGAAATAAGCATAAAGCCCGGTATCGTCAGAGTAGCCAAAAATCGTGAAAGTTCCATTTCTTCGGCGAGGACAAGCTGAATAACTGGGTAAGATTGGAACGCAAAACCCACCACACAAAAATCGGCAAACAAGGCGATAGCCACCATTCGCCATCCAAAAAAGGGATTGTTTTTAGAAGAATCTTCCATGAGATGATTTTTAAATCAGTTTAGCCTAATTAGAATTTTTTTATTGATTTTCTTTTCTTTCTGTATAATTTGAAGATGTTGCGGATAGCAGACCAAGCACTTACCTTCGATGACGTTCTGCTTGTGCCCGAACATTCTGAAATACTCCCTAAAGATGCTGAGCTTAAGACTAGTCTCACCAGTCAAATAAGTCTTAATATTCCTTTGTTGTCTGCTGCAATGGACACTGTTACTGAATCAAGAATGAGCATTGCTTTAAGTGAATTGGGAGGCATTGGCATTATTCATAAAAACCTCTCAATCGAAGATCAATCGGATGAAGTTAGAAAAGTAAAAAAATACGAAAGTGGGGTAGTCAGAGATCCCATCACCATAAGATCTGATAACAAGGTAGGTGAATTAGTTCAGCTAACTCAAGAACTAAATATTTCCGGAATGCCAGTGGTTGATGGAGGTAATCTGGTCGGAATTGTTACAAGCCGGGATTTCAGAAATGAACAGGATTTAGATGCTGACGTTGCTCAAATTATGACTCCTAAAGATAAGTTAGTTACCGCCAAAGAAGGTGAAGACCTTGAGGTGATTAAACAATTATTGCATTCAAATCGAATAGAGAAAATCTTGCTTGTTGATAAAAACTATAGCCTTACAGGTCTGGTTACTCTTAAAGACATCAATAAATCTTTAGATTTTCCTAATGCAACTAAAGACAGTGAAGGCAGATTGTTGGTAGGGGCAGCCGTAGGAACGGATAAAGATTCTAGGGATCGAGCAGCCGCATTGATTGAAGCAGGAGTTGATGTATTGGTCGTGGATAGCGCTCACGGTCACCATGAAGGCGTCTTAAGCCAAGTTCAATTCCTTAAGAAAGAGTTTAAAGAAATACAGGTGATCGGTGGGAATGTAGCTACTGCAGAGGGTGCCTTGGCATTAGCCAAAGCTGGAGCTGATGCGGTCAAAGTTGGCATCGGTCCTGGATCCATTTGCACCACTCGTATTATTACGGGAGTGGGCGTGCCTCAGATTACGGCTGTGGCGAATGCAGTAGAGGCACTCAAAAGCAGAAATATTCCCGTAATTGCAGATGGAGGAATTAGATTTTCTGGTGACGTGGCCAAAGCAATTGCCGCTGGAGCACACAGCGTTATGTTAGGCAGTGTTTTAGCAGGTACGGAAGAAGCCCCAGGAGAAGTAGAGCTTTTTCAAGGAAGAAGTTACAAATCATATCGAGGCATGGGTTCTATAGGTGCCATGACCGGTGATCAAGGATCGGGCGACAGGTACTTTCAAGAAAGTTCACAAGCCACAGAGAAATTGGTTCCTGAAGGCATAGAGGGAAGAGTTCCTTACAAAGGTTGGATGGAAGCAGTGGTGCATCAAATGATGGGAGGATTAAGGCAAAGTATGGGCTACACCGGTTCCAAAGATATAGAAACCATGAGAACCAAACCCAAATTCATCCAAATAACCCATGCGGGAGTTAGTGAAAGTCATGTTCACGACGTTAATGTTACCAAGGAAGCTCCTAATTACAGGATGTCATAAAAAATAGGAGTTTTGAGGTGTCTAAAGACATCATTAAAGACAGAATTCTCGTAATAGACTTTGGTTCTCAATACACTCAATTAATTGCGAGGCGAGTAAGAGAAATTGGGGTTTATTGTGAGATTTATCATTACAAAAGTTCACTTTCCGCCATCAAAAAATTTAACCCTCAGGGAATCATATTATCGGGCGGTCCCGAGACCGTAAAACAAAAAGGTTCTCCAAAAGTTCCGGATAAGCTCTTCGATTTAGGCATCCCGGTACTGGGTATATGTTATGGCATGCAAACCATAGCCAAACAATTGGGAGGAAAAGTTGAACTGGCTAAAAAAAGAGAATTTGGTCACGCCGATCTTAGTCTGAAGAACTTAGCATCAGGCTTATTTAAGGGCATTAAAAAGAAATCTATTAATGTTTGGATGAGTCATGGGGATCATGTATCTCGTTTACCCAAAGGTTTTAAAAGTTGCGCAAGATCAAGCAACAGTCCTATTGCTGCACTATTTCATCCTACTAAGAAAATTTTTGGACTTCAGTTCCATCCCGAAGTCACTCACACGCCTCAGGGGAAAAAAATCTTAAAGAATTTCGTGAGAGATATTTGTAATTGCGAAGGTCTGTGGAATCCAAAAGGTATTATTTCCAAGAACATTGTTGAAATTAGGGAGAAGGTTGGTTCAGATGAAGTTTTATTAGGTTTGTCTGGGGGAGTGGATTCTGCAGTGGTAGCAGCTCTACTATCTAAAGCAATTGGAGATCAACTGACCTGTGTGTTCGTTGACAATGGCCTACTTAGGCTAAATGAGGGTGACCAGGTAATGCAGACCTTTAAAGATAATTTTGGTATCAAGGTTAAAAGAGCAAATTCAGGGAACCAGTTTCTTAGAGAACTAAAAGGTAAAAAGGACCCTGAACACAAAAGGAAGGCAATAGGTAAAACTTTCATTGATGTTTTTTTAAGGGAAGCCAAAAAAAGCAAAAAAATAAAATGGTTAGCTCAAGGAACTATCTATCCTGATGTCATTGAATCCGCAGGCAACCAAAACGGTACTGCTCATGTCATTAAATCGCATCACAATGTGGGAGGTCTACCGGACTATCTGAACTTACCTGTTATAGAACCACTCAAGGACTTATTTAAAGATGAAGTGAGAAAGATAGGATTGGAGTTAGGTTTGCCCCGCGAAATATTATTTAGACATCCTTTTCCAGGTCCAGGACTGGGTGTACGAATCTTAGGTGAGATAAAAAAAGAATATATAAGAGTCTTGCAACTTGCTGATGACATTTATATTAAGGAGTTAGTGGAAGCGGGGTATTACGATAAGGTCAGCCAAGCATTTGCAGTATTTCTTCCAGTTAAATCTGTTGGAGTGGTAGGAGATTCAAGGCGTTATGAGTACGTTATAGCCTTAAGGGCAGTTGAAACAGTAGATTTTATGACGGCTAAATCAGCTGCTTTACCGCATAGTTTTTTAGAGAAGGTTTCAAACAGAATAATGAATGAAATACCTGAGGTTTCTAGGGTAACTTATGATATTTCTAGTAAACCACCTTCTACTATTGAGTGGGAATGAAGAAAGGTAAAGGTATGGAACAGAGATTAACTTTAATCACTTTGGGGGTAGCAGATTTAAAACAATCTGCTGCATTTTATATTGATGGACTTGGGTGGAAAGCAACGGAGGCAAGCAATGAAGAGATAATATTTATAGAAATGAATGGTTTTTTTCTTTCGTTGTACCCTCATGGTGAATTAGCTAAAGATGCAAACACACAAGAAGATCGTTCAAATTTTAGAGGATTCTCTCTGTCTTACAATGTATCCAGTCGATCTCAAGTTGATGAAATCTTGGCATTTGCTGAGAAAGCTGGAGCCAAAATTATTAAACCTGCCCAAAATGTTTTTTGGGGTGGTTATTCAGGATATTTTTCAGATCCTGATGGCTTTTTGTGGGAAGTAGCCCATGGAAGTTCAATGGATCCTGAACCTGATGTTGAAGAAAATAACTAATAAGATTGAGTAAGTGTATGCGATGACTCATTTACACACTGTGTAGTTAGAACATGGTAAGTTATTGATAATGATGGAAGGGAGCAAATTGAAAATAACCTGTTTACTACA
>LUQU01000011.1 GCA_001628005.1 SAR86 cluster bacterium REDSEA-S09_B4 | reverse complement strand
CACGGCCACAATATCTATTATGGCGTCATCACTGAAATGGTTTTGTAATTCAACAAAATGCTCCCTTTTAGAAGCATTAGGAGTAACTCCCGCTGAAAAAGCTAAATCTAAAGCAGCCTTCTCGCCCAAACTAAATTGATCACTTTCCTTGTATTTAAGAATTTCAGCAATCTTTTCAGCGCTTATTCCTGCCCTATTAGCTCCATGAGAAGTGTGGGCTTGGCAATATTTACACCCTGAAGACAGACTTGATGCCAAAGCAATTAAATTTATTAAGCCCATATCCAAATACTTACTACCAAAAATAGTACCTACTAAAGCACCGAAACCATCATTTAATTTTGGATTCTTAGCCATAGATAAATGAGAGTTTGGTAAATAACCCATAAAACTTTCTATTAAATTGAAGGTATCTTGTTGATCTTTAAAGGACTCTCTTGGATCTCCTCCTAGGTGTGAATAAGACATAACTTTCTCCTCAAACTAGATTAAATCACAGGCTTCTGGAGGCATCCAATGTGCAGGCTTACCTTCCCATTTAATATTACATCCTATGGGGTTAGTCACAGGAATTGTGACCTCCCTACTTTCAGTGGCTTGCTTAACAGCTTCTTCAAGATCATTGGTAGTTCTACTGCTTATATCTCTAGGATTATCAGTATTTCTACCGGTATATAAGAGCTGCCATTGATTATCAAAAAGAAAAAAATGTGGGGTTTTTAAAGCTCCATAATCTGAAGCAGTAGTTTGAATTTTGTCATGTAGATAAAGCCAAGGAAAATTAAACTCTTTCATCCTTAGAACCATATTTTCATAAGAATCTTCTTCGTAAGTATTCTCAGAGTTTGAATTGATAGCTATAAATTCAACTTTATCCTTAAACTTTTCTGCAATATTTCTAGTTAATTCATCTGAACCAGTGACATATGGACAATGATTACAAGTAAAAAATAAAACTTTAAATAAATCAGAATCTAATTCTTTAAGGCCATATAACTTACCATCTGTTCCTTTCAGACCTTCGAAATTAGGGGCCTTATCACCAGGCATTAATGTGTATGACATTTTCTTCCTCTATACTGAATTTAAAAAATATCTTAACAATAGGTTAAATAAAACACACTCGAAAAGATCTATTTATACTAAAAAATAGTCTTCAATTTCTTTAGGTGTTATAGTTAGATATAACACCTATTTTGGGCATATCTGTTTAATTCAATGATTCAAGTAAAAGATGTTCACAAATCCTATGATTTAGGAGAGACCTTTGTGCACGCTCTTAGAGGTGTAAGCTTCAGCATAGAAAAAGGTGAGTTTGTTTCTATCATGGGGCCTTCCGGTTCAGGTAAATCCACACTGATGAATATCGTAGGCTGTTTGGATACACCATCTGAAGGAACCTACTTACTTAATGATAGAAATGTTGGGAATTTAAATGAAGAACAACTTGCAGGCATAAGAAATGAACAAATAGGCTTTGTTTTTCAAAAATTCCAGCTTCTACCTAGAAGTTCTGCCCTTGAAAACGTAGCTCTACCTTTGAAATATGCCTCCGTGAAACAATCAGAAAGGCTTATTAGAGCTGAAGAAGTATTAGATAAGGTTGGCCTAACTAATCGACTTACGCATAAACCCACCGAACTATCTGGGGGTGAACAACAAAGAGTTGCCATCGCTAGAGCATTAGTTAATTCACCTTCCATTCTGTTTGCAGATGAGCCTACAGGAAACTTAGACTCAAAAACTGGTAACCAAGTCTTGGAAATTTTTAAAGATTTAAATAAAAGAGGTCAAACCATAGTAGTAATTACTCACGAAAGAGAAGTAGCTAAGCAATCTCAACGAACAATAACAATTAAAGACGGAGAAATTGGTTCTGATTCGATCAATTAATTAATAATGGACAATAATACAGTTAGATATTCTTTAGTAGTGGTTTTGCTGATTGCACTAGCTTTCAGTTTTAGCAACGAAGAAAAGGGTGATTTTGATTTCTATACTATAGAAGAGATAGGCCCTAAACCTCTAGAACTAATCGTTGAAGCATCAGGGACTGTAGAAGCTATTTCAGCTGTTGAAATTAAATCCAAAGCCTCCGGAGAAATTCTGTACCTTGGAGCTGAGGTTGGTGACTTGATTCGAAAAGAGGAAGTGCTAGCAAGGATAGACCAAAGAACGCCTGCTAATGCTTTATCTCAAACGCAAGCCGATTTAGATGTTGCTAGAGTTAGATTAGAAAATGCTGAGGCTCAACTGAACCGCGGTATTGAGCTTCACAAAGCTAAAAGTATTTCCGACAAAGCATTTGAAGACATTCAAGAACAGCATGCCACTGCCAAGGCACAACTGGTGAGGGCAGAAGTCTTTTTAGAAAATGCCAAAATAGCTCTAGATGATACTTTGGTTCGTTCTCCCATTGAAGGGACAGTAATTTTTAGACCTGTTGAAATGGGTCAAGTCATAACCTCCCCTACTGCTGCCGTGGGTGGAGGAACACTTTTAATGACCATGGCAGACTTAAACCAAGTAAGAGTGAGGGCTGTCGTAGATGAAATTGATGTAGGAAAAATTTCTCTTAACCAGGAAGTGTCTATACGTGTTTCAGCATTTAGAGATAAAAAATTTACAGGCATAGTGTCAAAAATTGAACCTCGTGGTTTAGACGTTCAAAACGTAACCACCTTCCCTGTACTAATTGATATAGAAAATAAAGAGAATCTACTCTTATTAGGTATGAACACAGAAGTTGAAATAGAAATCCTCAACAAAAAAGTGTCTCTGGCAGTGCCCTCAGGTTCTTTGCGGACTAGAAAAGATATTTCATTTGTTGCTGCATTAGTTGGAGTTCCAAATGAAGATATCAGAGAATTTTTAAGTACAAGACTAGAAGATGAAGGGTTTACTAGGTTTGTAGTCATAAAAGATACTAATAAAGGCCCAGCATTAACTTGGGTTAAAGCAGGTGACACTGATTTCCAAAACGTGGAAGTCCTTGATGGCCTATTGGCTGGAGAAAAGGTATACGTTTTACCCAGTGAAGGTTTAGTTAGAAGCCAAGAAGAGTTTGGCGAAAGGTTAAGGGACAGAAGTCGCAGACGATGATTGAAGAATCTATAAATTCTGCCATTGATGCTATTAAAGCTAATTTACTTAGGTCATTGCTAACGGCATTAGCAATTATCATAGGAACTGCTGCTGTAATTGCCATGGTCGGTATTGGCACTGGCGCTCAACAAGCAATAGAAGATTCTATTTCTAGCCTTGGAGCCAAAACAGTTTCGGTCTACCCAGGCCAGAAAAAAAGGAGAGGAGTAACTGGAAGTTGGGTTGCCCTCTGGTTAAAAGATTCAGATGCTTTATCAAAAGACTCAGAGATACCTTGGCGCATATCACCTGAGATGCATGGTAATAAACAAGTTAAATTTGGTGATAAAAATGCTAACTTTTCAATTTACGGGGTTCAACCAAACTTTTTTTCAGTTAATTCCTTCGTACTAACTAAAGGAAAGCTTTTTAGTGAGAATGATAATTTTTCTCGTAAAAAGGTTGCTGTATTAGGCCACAAAATAGCAGAAGAACTGAAACTTCCAGAAGAGATGTTATTTAATAAAGATATCCAAATTGGCGGCCACACCTTCAAAGTAATCGGGTTTTTAGGTGAAAAGGGATCTGGTGGCTGGGAAAATACTGATGAAAGAATATACGTTCCGATGATGACTGCTTCGACAAGAGTATATGGCAGAAAGTGGATCAATACCTTAAGAGTACAAATACCAGATGGGACATCCATTAAGGAAGCTATGATGTCTATAGAAAGAGTACTTCGTAGAGAACATGATATTAGCCCAGGTGAAGACAATGATTTTAGAATTATTGACTGGTCGCAAATACAGCAAATTCAACAAGATGCTACAGCTATATTTACTGCCTTAATTGCTGGGATTGCAGGCATAAGCCTATTGGTTGGTGGAATTGGGGTTATGAATATTATGCTTGTATCAGTTACAGAACGTACTAGAGAGATAGGTTTACGGAAGGCTTTAGGGGCGACACCCAGAGCCATTTTGTTTCAATTCATAGTTGAGGCAATTATCTTGTGTGTTATCGGAGGCATTATTGGTGCCTTGGTTGGAACTTTTATTTATTTTTTAGCTGCTTCATTCTCAGAACTACCTTTTGTAGTACCTGTCTTAGCTATTTTAGGTTCAATCACTTTCTCTGCCTGTGTTGGTCTATTTTTTGGTATTTGGCCTGCCAAAAGAGCTGCGAAGCTTGATCCAGCAGTTGCTTTGCAGTACGAATAAGTTTTACTTCTTATAAAGGTAAAAATAAGAAACAACCATAGAGGCGAAAGCTAAGAGAATTAAAAGTATTCTGTGATCCAACAAATTATTAGATACATCGTCTCCGGATACTCCAAAAATATCCATAATAAAAAAAATTAGGAAAAGGACCAGAGTACAAGCTAAAAGACTAATTAAAGCTAGGATTATCCACTTAGCTATTCTTGTAAGAAATTGCATTAAGAAACTATCTTCTTCTAGCTTTACGCCATTCCCAAGGTGGTGCGGGATAGCGTTTAGACCAAATACCTTTTTTCAGTTTTTGAGCATCTTCTTGGTCTAGATAGAAAGACTTATCAATTACATAATAATCATAAACCCATGCCATGCCTTCAGAGACCATCTTTCTATTGATATCAATTCCATTGCTATAAAGTTTAGCAATGTATCTACCGTATTGGTCTTCACTAGAGATATGAGCATCAAACTCACCATCTTCTAAGAGCTTTCTTAGGAAGACTTTAGACTGTCTACCAAACGGTTGATCTCTTTCTGGAGCATCGATCTCAGCTAACCTGATTTTGTAAGTTTTACCCCCTAATAAACCGTAAACAGTATCACCATCTATAACTTTCTCTACTTGTAATCCCTTAATTACTAGAGGTTGTTGAAATTGGTCAGAGTTAGGACTAGAAGCGGAAGATTCATCACTAATAATGAAAGGATACATCTCACCCATCATTAAAGCTCCACCATAACCCTGACTCCAATGCTGAACTGTTGGCCTATAGGCAGAACTTACATCAAAACTTATTATTAGAATTAATAGCGGTAACAAACTCTTCATATCATTCAGGTTTCTCTTAATGCACAAGATTAACAAATTAATTTATTTTTTTCTTTGGAGTTTAATTTTTTAATTTCACTTTCTCTAATCGTAGCTTCACTCCTAGATTTAAACTTTTTTTTATAAACAATCTTGAATGGGCCCCTTCCTTTAGTGTATTTGGCACCCCTTCCTTCTTCATGAGCAAGAAGTCTTTTTTCAATATTATTAGTAATACCGGTGTACAAAGAATTGTCTCCGCACTTCAAAATATAAACTAACCAAGACAAGAGAGACTACCGAGAACTAGCTGTTAGATAAGCTTCCCTAGTTTGAAAGTCTAAAACTGTAGCATTTATGCAATACCTTGGTTTGCCATTTGGTCCATCTGGAAAAACATGACCTAAATGAATACCTGAACTTTTTGATCTTATTTCAGTTCTGACCATTCCAAAACTGGTATCAAGGTGTTCTGTTACCGTTCCATTTACGGGTTTGGTAAAGGACAACCATCCTGTTCCGGAATTAAAACGATCCCTAGTATCAAAAAGAGCAACCCCACTGAGTTTATCTGTAAAAACTCCATCCGGAGTATTCTTAAAAATCTGATATTCCTTGCAATACCTGGCATCTGTTCCCTGATTAAACGCCACATTAAATGCTTCTGTTTTTCCTAATTTAAATAATCCTAGAATTTTGTAAAAGGTTTGTGCTTCCATATAACCCTTCTTCCCATATATCTCTTTTCCATTGTCTAGAAATAGTACAGTTGGTGTTGCCCAGGTTTCTGTCTTGATCTTAAGTCCATTAAGTCCGGAAGAAGTACGGTAGGACAAAGGTATGGTTCCTTGGTAGCCTATTAATACATCTGCTCTGAATTTTTCACAATAAGGGCAAGAATCAGACTCTATAACGACTATGTGCTTTCCTTGTTGGAGTAAAGAATTATCTATTTCATCGCTGCTATTTTCCTTGTTAAATACCACGCCAGTGGAGTGATCAGGACAATAGCCATTTGGATTCTTAACTAAATAATCTTGATGATATTCTTCAGCATAATGGAATTCTTTTAATGGTTTGATTTTGGTCTGAATCCTTCCATAACCGCTAGCACTCATAAGGATTTGAAATTCATCTAATAACCTTTTCGCTATCTTTCTTTGTTCATCATTAATAGTCAGAATCACTGAACGGTATTGGGTGCCAATATCATTACCTTGACGATTGAATTGTGTAGGGTCATGCCCTTCAAAGTAATCCATTAAGATCTCTTCTACCGATACAACATTTCTATCAAATACCACCAGAACTACTTCTGCGTGGTTATTCGGATTAAACCTATTTTTAGGTTTTGTTATCTCTCTGTAGGTCGGTTTAACCCCCTTACCATCGGCATAGCCTGATATAGCGCTAACCACTCCAGGTATGGATTCGTAACGTTTTTCTTCCCCCCAAAAGCAACCTGACCCAAGGACGATACTTTCTAGTTGGCTGGTCGCTTGAACCTTCTCTTTATCTTCAGAAAATAGTCCATAACTTAGCAATAAAGAGAAAATTAGGAGTAAACGTTTCATGTTTAATTTTTCGAAACTAGGTTTCTGTAATAAGGAACTTCTTCCTCCTTTAGAACTCTCATCATGTAAGCCCCAAATAACATCTCTTCAAAGGACTGATCACCCCAAGTAACTTCTATAGTAGGATCAGGATTGGCTTTGTTTTGCGCTGAGTTATCCCACCACTGGTGTTGAATTAATGTTGTACCTGCTGGTATAAATTTTGGTTCTTGAAAATCATAAGAAGTTTGCCAATTAAAATCATAATTAGGAACCGAAAGTAGAATTTCCGTTCTTCCATCAGGGTAATAAGCAGCTACTACCATCTTCTTACCACGGTAATGAGCATGCGGTAAAACGCTATACAGAAGAGAATCTTTAGACACAGCTCTTGAAACAGATTCCTTGTGTTCTTTCGCACCTGCAGGAATACGAATTCTAGGGTTTAACATGATCATAGAAAAAATTTCATGTTCTGGTTTCTCATCAGCAACCCATATACCCATCTTAGTAGAATCTACTGTAGCTCTTCCTACAGGCGTGTAGTGCATTTGAAATTCAAAGGTAGCGTCTGCTGGAAGAAAAGTGCCTGAGTTATCTGGAAAAGGATTGCTGTTTATTCCAGGTGCATACCCTCTTAAACCTTTCCTTTCTCTAAATTTAAGTTTCCCTTTTCTTGGACCACGGGTTTCTGTAGGACCAAAACTAGTTATTACGTGGTGAAGAACCTGCCTGTCTCCAGGAACAATTTCAGTTGCCTTAACCCATATATCCTTTCCGACACTATTTTTGACATATTGATATTTGTAATCTACAACTCCAGTTGCTGGAACATCAGTAGAAGGAATTTCAATAACGTAATCAGGCGGTCCTAGTTCTTCTTCATTGGCCCAAACTGAAGTTGATAGCTTGACTTGTTTCAAAGGATCAGGCCCATCTCCCCTCTTAGCACCCGCTTCTATCCAGTGAACTAGTGTTTTTACTTCTTCGGCATTAAGTGACCTATCATTACTGTATTCCCCGATTAGAGGATCGGCATGCCAGGGTGGCATTCTCTTAGTTCTAACAACCTCTCTCATCATTAAAGAAAAACCCTTAACCATTTTATGATCAGACATAACCCAAGGCCCCACACCGCCTTCTCTGTGACAAACCGTACAATTTTCTACTAATATCGGGGCAACATCATCGACATAAGAAATTAATTGCTTTTCTGCTTTATTCGGAAAATTAATTAGGCACCCAAGAGATTCCGTTCTAGGTACAGACACGGATCTGTCCTTCAGTAAATCGTCAATCGCATCTTTGAGGAAATGTTTTGAGGCTTTTTCTTTTTGATTTTCATAAGTCAATCTGTCATCAATGGCACCTATATAAGCCACCGACCAATTCTTTGGATTTATTATGAATACTTCACCTGTGCGGCTTAACTTCAAGGACTCTCCTATTATTTGAGAGTCATCAACAAGTATTCTCAAGTCATAATTATATTCTTTGGCTTCTTCCCTTATTGTTAAGCGATTGTCTTGGAGGTTCGAATTTATCATGAAAAATTCAACTTCCTGGTCTTTGTAAATATCTTTAAGTTCTTGAAAACGAGCAGCTGCATGCCTAACTATAGGGCAGCCATTTCCTTGCACTAGGAAAATTAAGGCTTTTTGGTCGTCGTAATAAAAAAGTTCATGAGAACCACCTTTTTGATCTAATAATCTAAAATTTTCTACCTTATCTCCAGGCTCCATAGAAACAAGCCAACATGGAATTATCAGCAGAAGAAAAAGAGTAACTTTTCTTATCATATTTTTAGGTTGCACAGGGTTAATACGTATTAATGCGGAATTAAAACATATTTCTGAAAATAGTTAAAAATTTCCTGTTGTTTACTGTTTCTAGCTGTTCGCCATCTATCGTGGGTATCAAGGTTTAAAGCTTTCCCTTCTTTATCAAATATAACTACTCGGGGTACACCTTCCTGCTTAGGTATCCCCAAAACTTCAAGCAAAGACATGTTGATGTCGTACTTTCCAAGGTCTACATGCATAATTGCATAGTTCTCTCGTATAAATTTATCTACTGAAGGTAGTTTTAATGTTCCAGCAAGTATTCTGCAATCTGGACACCAATTAGCTCCAAAAATCACCACAGCTTGTTTGTCTTTTGTATTTTGAATGAACTTTTTTAGTTCTTCAGTTGATACCTCTTTTCTTTCATAAGGCAAAGGCAACGGAAGTTTTAATGCTTCACTCTTTGAAATGGAAATTAAATTACTTTTTTCGTTTGAAAACCCTGAGTTCATTGCGACTAGTAACAAAAAAATTAGGAGATTCTTCATGATTTAACAATTTCTTCCCCTAATAATTCTTGGGCCTCTAAGAGACCTCCCAAATTAATGACTTTTGTGTAACCTAAAGTTTTAAGAATCTTTAAGGCCTGTTCAGATCTATTTCCGCTTTGGCAGTACAACATTATGGTATTTTTTTTATAATTTAAGATTTTTCCAATATCCCTCTCTAGATTCATTAATTCTATATGTTTAGCACTAGAGAGGTGGCCGTTTTGCCACTCTTGCAATGAACGTACATCCAAAACTAAGGCGTTTTTAGCTGAGACTAGTATTTTTGCTCTTTCTTTATCAATCCTTCGAATTGATTTAATGTGACAAGGCATGTCCTCCGTATAAATCGTATCTCTAGTATTTGAACAAGTTCTTGAAAGAGTGCTTTTAA
Source organism: SAR86 cluster bacterium REDSEA-S09_B4 (assembly GCA_001628005.1). Classification (GTDB taxonomy): domain Bacteria; phylum Pseudomonadota; class Gammaproteobacteria; order Magnimaribacterales; family Magnimaribacteraceae; genus AEGEAN-183. Next base: position 4,698 of record LUQU01000011.1, on the reverse strand, counting down.
AAACAAGAGACTGCTCAAAAGTTAGCCCAGGACAACGATTTATTAAAGTTACTAAAAAGGGTTTGGATTGAGTTGGTGACCAAATAATTAATCTTTCATCATCTAGTGCATTCCAACCACTGATATCTTGTACTCTGAAACAATCTTTGGATTTATTATCTTCTGCCCAGGTATTGCTGAACATGAAGATTATAAAAAATGTTAATAAACTCTTTTTCATGATTTTAAACCTCAATGTTAAGTTCTCAGTTTATTAGACTGCTATCTTCTGGTCTAGTTCACTGGTAAGCGTAGCAATTCACCAGGTTTCGGGGTTCTAAAATAATCTTTCGATAGGTCTAGTCTTTTTAGTTCTTGTTCTATTAATTTTTCTGGTTCAAGAATATCTTCATCAGTCAAAATGAAGGTTCCCCAGTGCATTCCAACAGATTTTGAAGCACCTAAGTCCTGAGAAATTTGGACAGATTCAGAAGGTTTCACATGGTGATAACTCATAAACCAGCGAGGGTCATAACCCCCTATTGGGATCATAGCAAAATCTGGAGAACCTAATCTTGATCTGGTCTCTTTAAAATCTGCTGAATACCCAGTGTCTCCTGCGTGATAAATGGATATATCTGTAGACTTCATAAACCACCCTCCCCAGAGGCTCTTGTTACGATCTCTGAGGCCCCTTGCTGACCAGTGCTGCACTGGGGTAAAGGTAAATTTAGTGTTCTTAATTTCTATTTCTTCCCACCAAAGAAATTCTTCGACATTTTCTATTCCAGATTTTATTAAATGCTTTTTATCGCCTTTTGGAACAAGAAACAAGGCATTAGGATTAAGCTTGTGTAAGCTTTTTAAGCTCTTTATATCTAGATGGTCATAATGATTATGACTAACTGTAATAATGTCTATTGATGGTAGTTCTTGTAGAGATATAGAAGGCGAAATTAGGCGCCTTGGACCTACAATAGAAAAAGGGGAAGCTCTTTTTGAAAAGACGGGATCAGTCAAAATAGTTAGTCCTCCATTATTTAGAAGATAAGTGGAGTGCCCTATCCACACGGCATAATATTTTGTTTCTTGCTCTAACTTTTTCCATTCATCTGTGGTTTCTATTTGAATTCTATCCGGCTGTTTTCTCGTAAATCTCCATTTCAGGAATTCTCCAAATGACCTTTCAATGGAGGTGTCTTGATTAGTGTTTGTGAAAGTATCTTCAGCCATAATTAAACTTGGTATAAGAAATATAACTGCAAAAAATCTCATATTACAATTTTAGGTAGTATTTTCTGCTTCTCTTTTAAGCTTTTTCTAGAATTTACTTCTACGATTCTATTTCTTGTAAAAAACTTTATTTAAAAAACGAATCATTACATCTAATGCTGGTGGTGCATTTATCTCAAAGTTATTACTAAAAAAACCTTTGGTATTTGAATCTAGATAAGCATGAGATTGACCTTCATATTCCCAATATTCAACTTGTTGTCCTGAGGATTCCAATTTCTCTTTATAGGTTCTCACTGAATTAGGAGTAACAAGTTTGTCATTACTACCAACAGTTAATAATTGAGGTGGTAGCTTCCTTTCACTTACCATAGGTATATTAAAAGAAGGAGAAACAGCTTTATACATTTCTGGGTTATCTACCGCATTAAAGTCTTTACCAAAAATACCCCTAGGTAATGATCCTGAAATTAACCAAAAAAAGTTCTTCATTTTTTCAAATCCTTTTAGACTAGTTGCATACATGTCATAAGAACCATAACTCAATATAGCAGCTTGGATTTCTAAACCTTCGTCTTTAGCCACTTCCTCTGCTGTTTTTCCTCTAGGTAAATAAGTAGGATTAAAACCTTGAGATGTTGGTGTAAATCCATCGGAACTCAGGTTAGTTCCCATATTGACAACCATGGCTGAAAGATGGCCACCGGCACTATCTCCCGTCACAGCAAGTTTCATTTTGTCTCCTTTATAGTTGTGAATGTTTTCTTTAATCCAAAGTATTGATCCGAAAACATCCTCAACAATCTGATTTAGATTAATTGTATTATTATTGTCAGACAATAAACGGTAGTTAACATTGCAGATAACATATTCACTGTTGGTTACAAGATATTTGGACATTTGATCCATAATGGATTTGTTCCTTATTAACCACCCTCCACCATGAAAAATAACTACAACTGGATAAGAATCTTTTCCTGAATTAGGAGTATAAATATCCATGGTAAGGTCAAATCCTCCTGGAGATGCCCATAAAACATCCTTGGTAATCGTGTATTTTGATGGGTCATCATTGGATAACAACTCTGGTTTTGCTGTTCCTGAGAAGAGCAAACTAAGGCTGGATAGAATTAAGATAGGTTTTTTCATTTTCCTAGACTAATTAGGTTTCAGAAAGCTGGCGTCCCCTAGGGGATTCGAACCCCTGTTGCCAGGATGAAAACCTGGTGTCCTAGACCAGACTAGACGAAGGGGACACTTGATTTGGTGCGGCATTGTAAGAAGCATCTGCCTTAAGGTCAAACCCTATTCCACTGATGCGTAGTCGCTTTTACTTCTAAAATAAATAGTTAAAAAGACAAAAATAGCACCCAGCCCTATTCCTATCCAAAATTCATTCATTCCTAATAATAAAGGGACATCACTTATTTCCGCTACCTGAAGGTTTTCATATTCTTTAGGAAAAGAACTTGATCTTGACCAAGGAAGAAGTCTATCTATTAAAGAATCATAAAATACTGAGGAAGACAGTGATACCCCTTCTACTAAAACTATAACCACAGGCGGTAAAATGGCCGCCACTACTGGCTTTCTTGAATAAGCTCCAGTGAGCATAATCCAAGCAATTACAGGCAAACTCCATAAGGCTTGCATCCAGAGACTAAAGATAACTCTAATCCAATCCAACCAAGGATAAGCTTGCCAAGCCCAGGTGAAGGGAACGATGTCAGATACGGCAAAGTAAATAGAACCTGCTGTAACTGAAACTAAATGTAAAAACAATAAAGCTGGAATGACTAATAAAGGGGCAACAAATAGAGCAACGGATAATTTAGAAAGCACTGTGAAAGAATCAGAAACAGGTAAAGATCTCCAGAAAACTATGCTCTTATCTTTTCTCTCATCAAAAAATGTACTCAAGCTGTAAGCTAGTATGGCAAAGCCTAAAGCGATTACTAGTGGGGACCCTAAGACTAGCAATCCAGCTCTTATGGCAGCCTTCCTCTGCTCAAAGGTTGCTTCATTCATACCTTGTACTGTTTCAGAGTCTGAAAAAACTTCTGTAGAAAACTTAAAATTTTCAGTGTTCACTTCCGTTAGTCCTATATAGACCATAACAACCACCAGAGACATGAAAGCACCCACAATCCAGGGTAAATACACAAAACCCCATTTGTGCTCCTGCAATTCCCTTCTAATGACGGCTTTTAAGGCATTCACTTTGCCTCTCCTTCTTTATTCTTTTTCATGACAGCAAGAAATAAATCTGCGATTGCGGGCGGGTGTACTTCACCAAAATCACGTAATTTTTCTGCTTCTACATTTTCATACAGATAAACGGGCCTTCCCAATTCAGTTCTAATATAAATAGGATTTAAGGCTTTGGCCTTTTCAAGATTTTCAGCTTTGGGCCTTAGTTCTAGAAATTTTTGATTCAATTCATCTATGGATCCACTCATTACTTCCTTTCCTTGGTCCATAAAAACTACATCGGATAGCACCCCTTCTATTTCTTCAACTTGATGAGTACTGATGATAATTGTCTTGTTTCCATCAAAATAATCTTCAATTAATTGTGAATAAAATTCTTTTCGATAAGATAAATCTAATCCCAAAGTAGGTTCATCTAAAACTAATAACTCCGCATCAATTGCCATTACGATGGAAAGATGAAGTTGAACTACCATGCCCCTTGAAAGAGTTCGTACTCTTGAACTCTTCTTGATGTTCGTGTTCGATAGAATCTTTTTTGCTTTGCTTATGTCAAATCTTGGGTGGACCCCTTCCACATAATCAAGTATTTGCCCTACTTTCATCCACCTAGGCATCACTGCTACATCGGTAATAGAACAAACTCTGTTCAGTAATTCATGTCTATCCTTATTAGGAGAAAGCCCCAAGACCTCTAATTCGCCTGAGGTGTCTACAAGGCCTAGTACAGCTTGTAAAAAAGTAGATTTACCTGCTCCATTAGGACCGATAAGACCCAGTATTTGTCCTGAATGAACATCTAGATTGAAACCCGATAAAGCCGAGCTGTCCCCATACGCTTTTGAAATATTTCTGGCTGTAATAACGCTATTTGCTTCCATCATCAAATTTTATTAACTAATTCAACTAAGTCTATGTTCAATTGATCAGCTTTTTTTAATACCGCTGGCCAATCACCTTTTAAAAATTTTTCTTTTTCTATCTTCAATAACTGCTTTTTGGCCGGTTCAGTTACAAACATTCCTAAACCACGTCTCTTTTCGACAATTTTGAGATCTACCAATTCCTGATAAGCTTTTGAAACAGTCAAGGGGTTAACCCCTCCTTCCACGGCCATCTGCCTCACAGAAGGAATAGGTTCCCCCGCGTCTAAGACTCCGTCAATAATAAGAGAAACAACATGGTCTCGAACCTGCTGGTAGATAGGTTGGTCATTCGTCCATTGCATGTGAACACTTTTTATACAAGTGTATTAGTAAAGTAATACACTTACAA
>LUQU01000107.1 GCA_001628005.1 SAR86 cluster bacterium REDSEA-S09_B4 | reverse complement strand
TTTATGTTGGTCCATGATTTCTTTATCTGAATCCATCATCTTATCTACTTGATCTTCTAGTTTTAAAACTTGTGCTTGAAGGGTATGTACTTTATCTTCGTGTACTGCCTGAATAGTTGACAGTTCAAAGGTTCTAGAAAGTGACCAGCCAGCTAACGCTAACAAGATTCCAACCAGCATTGTCATTAATTTTTCGATCATGTTCTCCTTGCAATTGCCTGTTCGCTTGGTGATAATAGAGCAGCTTCAGTAGGTGTCAACCCAGTTTGTTGATTAATTTGCGGCATGCTTGCTACTAATTTTTGATCTGGCATAGGTGTTTGTGGTAAAGGTGGTGCTTTGCTAGTAGGTTCAAAACCTTCTGGTAGTACTTGTGGTTTATCACTTCGTAACCAATCTTTTGGTTTTATTCTCCATGGTTGATTAAGAGGTTTATCATCCATAATTTCTTGAAGATTGTCTATTGTATCTAAAGTGTAGTCATCTAATGTAGGAGGTATACCATATTTTTCTGCTGTGTATTCAAAACCTTCTTCAACTCTTTTAGTTATTCCCATTGAGTACCATTCATTATCCATAATCTTATTAAATAATTTTTTCTTACCTCTTCTATCAAACGCAGCTTCAATTTCATCTTCAGGTATACCTAAAAATAAAGCTGCATCGATTGTTCTTCTCATAGAGTTAAACATTTCATATCTTTTTTCATTAGCATTAATCATTTGTTCAATTAATTTATTACCAGATACAGGATCTCCTGTTCTCGTTTTTTCATACATAATATTTCTTTGATCACGTTCTCTGTTTAAGAATTCATTTATCTTAAAGTTTAAAGATCTTTCAATGTCCATTGGTGCTACTCTAAAACCAAGTAAACCTAACAATTCATCAGGTAGTTCGTACTCTACACCATCAATAGTTTGTCCTGAAAGGGATGCTATTATTCTTTTTATTTGAAGAGCTGATCCAACAGAAAAATTTTCAGCTAAATGCTGCATTGTTTTAACAACTTTATCTCCTGGGTCATCTTCTGGATTCCAAACTCTTGTTCCATTTCTATCTTCTCCACCTCTAGCAAAAATATCTAACCATGCTCCTGTCCAGATAGCTTCTGCTATAAAAGGTTCCATTATTCTAGCAGTAGCTCTACCCATACCTTCAGCAAGTAAAGGCATCATAGCTTTGTCTGGATTCATTTCTATTGTTGTAAACATTTCTTGAACAGGTCCTATAAGAGTTTCATAAAAGAAACCTCTACTAAAATCTATGTATTTGTATTCTCCATTTTCATAGATAGGTAGAATAGTACTTCTTTGAGAGAAGGATGGTAAGAATTCTCTTAATGCATCTAGTTTCTTTTCTGTAAATCCATACGCCTGCATGAATCCCCACACTGCTAATGGTGGTATAGTTGTTAGTGTGGTAGCCATGCCAACAGCTCTTTGAAGACCCATCGTTCTAAAAATAGGATCATTTATTTCTTCAAATGCAGTTCTTACTGCATTTGGAAATGTTCTAATGTGTTCTGAAGTCCAGCCTACGAAATTTCCTAAAGGTGATTTCCTTGCTCCTTTTACAAAAGGAGGTACATAGTTATAGTTAGGAAGCATGTCTCTAACTTTTTTGGTAGCCATCTGTAGTATTTCAATTGAATCTAAATTTCCACCAGGAACATCTTTTAATTTTATAAGTCCTTTTTCCAATGCTTTTTCATATGCTTTTCTAATTCTGTAAGATTCACCAAAGAAATTAAATATTTTCCAAGCATCATCTTCAGCTACGTATAATTCCTGCGCACCTTTCAAAAATCCCTGTGTCTTTTTTCCTAGTCTTTTATAAACTCTTTGTAAAAAACCTGTCTTAGCTGTGTCTGCAATTAATAATTCTACTTCTCTAGCTCTTGCACTAGAGTTAACCATACCTTCTTCTAATAAAAATCTATATAAACTTTGTCCACCTTCTTCTATAAATTCTTTTGCGCCAACTACTTTGGTTGGATCTGAAATACTATCATCAACTAATTTACTTGGATCCGCGGTATTAGCTCCAGGCCTACTATAAACTTGAGGTTTATTTATACCAGTGTTAGGTCCTTTAATTATATAACCAGGTCTATTCTTTGCGAGAATCTGTGCTGACGTAGTTCTCCAAGCTGTTCTTACAGCTTTGGCTAGTTCTTTTGGAGGAATAGCAATGTTGCCTAAATAAATTGTAGTAACAGCACCTGATGAAAAGTTTCTAGCATGAGTAAAAGGACCACCAACTGTTTTACCAGCTTGTACTAAACCTTTTGGTATTAATATACCCCATTGATATAAAGCAGACTTGGTTATAGGACTTAATGCATCCTTAGATCCATGAATTAATCCCTGTGCAATATCTTCAGTGGTAAACATACCATTTATTGGTGGAGTGTATGCTTCTTTACCTAGTCCACTAGGTACATTTAAACCTTCAGCTGCATCTATAATTTTTCTATTAGGAAAAGCTCTTACAGCTTCATCATATGAATCATAAACAATTCCTCTTTCACCATTAGCAATTTTTTCTTTAGATATTCTTTTAATTAAATTATAAAAAGTATCTCTTGCGGTTACTTCTGCAAGGTCATGAGTTACATTTGCTATTATACTTTCAGCATTTTGATAGTTACCAAATAATCTTTTAAATGCGTTAAGATCTTTTTCAGTTTTAATTAAGCCACCTGTTTTATCTGGTTTAAATACACCATCAGTTATATTTTCAGCTATATTTTTTCTTGCTACTGCTTTTTCATTTAAAGGATCAATTTTTCTAGTGCCAAATTTAAACACTGGCATTCTTGTAACTTCATCTAGACGAACATTTTTAATAATATCATTAACCGTCATTAAGGCTTCTTCTTTAGATAGAGTTTTTCCATTCTCTTTTGCAGCCCTAATAAATATTTGAGCTACTTCATTTTTAATACTAGCAGATGGACTATAACCATCGATAGGTCTAACAGATCCATCTTTAAATATTTTAAACTCTGTGCTTAAACTATTTTTAATTCTATCATTCATCAACGTAACAAATTCATTCTTAGCTACGTTTACATTTTTACCTTTGTATATAATGTTCATGAAATCAGCCCATGTTTTTTGAACATTAAAAAATTCATCCATTAAAGCTGTAGCATCATCGGGATCTATCTTAAGATCCTTGGTCATAGTTTTCATAAACTCATTAATAACTCTTGTACTATAACCTTGAGGGATTATTTTACCTTTGCTTATAGCAAACTTTCCTCTGTTAATAAATTTAACAAGAGATTCAGCAAGGGCATCTGTAAGACCTGAAGCTCTCGATGCAGGTAATGCTTTCTTTTCAATAGTGTGTATAATTCTGTCAAATCTTTTTAAATAGTCTTCTGCTATTTTTCTACCAGCATCCTTAGCTCCCTCCATTTTTTGAATAGCTTTAAATTGTTCAGCTTCCCATGGTCCTCTAGCTCTGAAAGGTTTACTAATCCATTTTTCAACGAACTGTTCAACCGCAGAATTACTGTAAGCAAGGTCTTTGCTTTTCTTCATAATTAATTTTCCAATTCTACCACCACCTACTATGATTGGAATGATGGGTACTGCTAACTCACCCCCTAATTTTAATTTATTATATAATTGTCTCATGGCATCGTCTTTGGCATCCTTACCTCTTTCTCTATCCATTGCTGTCCATTCACCTTCGTTAAAGACTAGTTCTCCTAGAGTACCTATGTCTTCTGCTTTATAAATAACAGCAGCGGTTCCAAAACCACCCCCAATAGAAGTTGCTAAAAATTTTTGTGTGCCAGATAATTCATTTAATTTTTTTACTTCTTTAGCTGCTTTGTACAGGTTCGTGTTCCCTGTTGCTTTAATATATTTTCCTTTTTTATATGCCTGTACAGCTTTGTTAAAAAGTCCTGTCATTTTTTCAGTAATTTTTATGGCACCTGCACCAGCAGTTTTCCAACCACCATATAATTGAATAGCAAGTTCAGTTAATCTACCAATAGCACGTTCTCTAGCTATTTCTTCAGAGTGTTTTCCTATCTGTCCAATGTAACTGTTTTCAAATATCTCGTTAAATTTTGCTAGATTACTTTCATCTATGGGTATTCCATCTTCGGCAAAAGCATCTTTGACCATGGCACCAAACTGAAAGAAACCTGCACCAACTTTTATAGCACCAGATATAATAGAAGACATAACAGCTTGACCTATACCAACATCATTAACATTTGGATCATCAAAAATACTTGGCTTATCTTCTACTTCTTCTTTTTCTTCTTTATCACCTTGTGATTCAGCTAATGTATATGCCTGAGCTTCTCCTGAAATTTCTTCCTTTACAGCAGAACCAAAGTCACTGAATGACTCCTTCATAGCTTTAAGCTTTTCAGTTGTAGTATCAAATAAAGGATGGTCTGGGTCTTCTTCTTTCTTTGCTTCTAAATATTTTTTACCACCATATTTTTTATAGTAGTTTACTTCTTTTAAAGCGTCTTTTACACCTTCAAAAATTTCTGAAACAGCTCCTTTTCTTTCTTTTGCTTCTTCTAATTTCTCTGCTTTTTCGTTTTCTTCTTCAACTTTTTTATCAAATTCTTCTTGCTCGGATAAAACTTTTTTAACTTTATTTTTTTCTTTTTCTTTTTCCTCGTCGATTAACGTTTGAGGATCAAATACAAATTTTTGCACCATTGCGCCCTCCTTAATCTGGAATTACTTTCACAAATCTTGGAGCTTCACCTTGTTCACTTACCATTTTAAAAAGGTTTCCTGACATTGGCTCAAAATAAATTCCTTTTGGATAATTATTTCCTGCTTTTATAATTATTTCAATAACTTCACCATCTTCATCTACCTTAGTACCTGCCCAATGTCTTGGTTTGATATATATTTTTGATTGATTTAATTCGTTTTGAATATTTTCTTCATATTCACCTTTTTCCATTTTAAGTATATGTTCAGCAACTTTTCTAGCATATCCAAAAGATTTTGGATCTTCTTTCGTGATCCAGTCTTCGAGCTCACTAATTCTTCTGGTATCAGCTTCGCCTGGCATATCCAACACACCATATATTTTTTTCTGTAATAGTAATTTAATACCCGTTGCTTCATCCGGGAATAAA
>LUQU01000106.1 GCA_001628005.1 SAR86 cluster bacterium REDSEA-S09_B4 | reverse complement strand
GCTTATAACAAAGAAGCCTTTCAAGATTTTGCAAACATTCAAACCCAAGATGATGTCACTATGTTCAATGACAAATGGGGAGTACAGTTAGTTGTTGACGTGGGCTCTGCATAGGAGGAACCGTGGCAAGATTCAAACAAGAAGTCTATGATGCGTACGAGAAGGATGCTGCTGACAGAACCTTCTGGGAAAAAATTCAGGCCGCTTACGCTGGCCCTTTAATCGAAGCAGACAAAGAAAAAAATAAAGGCTCTTCTGTATTACCAGAAGACTATCTAGATTTTGTTGAAAAATTAAATTTAGATGTTCAAGATGACATCAATCACTATCTTAACATATTTAGAAACGACAACCGTCCTGTTCTTAAACACATCGATGAAATAAAAGAAAAAGGTTATTCCGATTATATTCCTAAAGGAAAATTTTTAAAAGAATTTGATGATGTAGATAAATTTGACAAAGAAAGATGGCTTGATGCTAATTACATGGGCAAAGGAATGTACACCGCTGTCTATGATAAAGGTGCAGAGGGGGATGAAGCTAGACAAAAAATTGTTAACCATCCCATAGGACAAATTGCTGTTGGTCCTGGTCATGGACTCTATACCGCAGCTCGTGGAACGGCAGAGCTTATGGCTTCACTTTCCGATTTATATCTGGATACAGATACCTTAGCTACGGTTGAAAGACTACTTCCTGAAATAGATTTAGAAGACGTCTATGGTAATGAATCAGGAGCCATTGCAAAATTTACTTCTCTTCTTACTCAGTATGGTACTGGATTTGCTGTAGCTCAAAAGATTGCAAAAAAAGTTATTGGTAAAGCAGTTAAAACAAAATTAGCACAGAAGGCTGCAAAGTCAGCAGCACTACAAACGACAGTGGGATCTGGCGCAGCTAACCTCGCTAAGTATGGTGGTTACTGGGTGCTCCCTGCTTTTGTTGCCGATACAACGGTTTCAGCAACCGGACAATATTCCGTTGGAGAAATCTTTGGTAAGGAAGAGGGCAACTGGCTTCAAAAAGCTTTGATGTCTACGAAGTTAGAAGACATAGAAGGATTGAAAGGTAAAGAAAGAGCAGCAGCTATCTTAAGAAACAAACTTAAATTTGGTACAGAAGGAACAGCTTTTCTAGGTGCTTTAAGAATGGTCGGACCCGCTATGAAATTTACAGGAATGGGTACTGGAGTTATGTTAAGAGAAGTGGTAGGTCCAACGCTTACAGGATTATCTAAGGTGGTAGGTAATAAATATACTGCCGCAGCTTTAAAATTTACTAATAAAAAATTAGACAAGGCTCTTGAAAGATTTGGCATACCCGATTCGGATCTATGGAAATTTTCTGAATTTAATTGGGGCACAACACAAGGGCTTTTAAAAGGTCTGGATAAAATTCTGGCTAACTTTAAATCAGGAAGAGACTGGACGGCTCAAGCGAGAAATGAATTTAAAAACTTAGAGGCTTCCGTCAGAGCTGCTAAAAAAAGTGTGGACATTTTTGGAAAAGATTTGGATATGCAAATGTATAAACTTGCAGGAGTTAATGCTAGTGATATTTTATTTGGAAAAGCCACAGCGCAAAGAGCTTTAGGACACTGGGATGATGTCCTTAAATACATGAGAGGGCAGATCAAACTTGAAGCCCTTCCTAAATCTTTAAGACCTTCCGCTAAAATTATTAGATTACACATTGATAATTTGATGGATGATCTTAAACCCATTATGAAAGATTTAGATGTGAAGGAGGACATTATTAAAAACATGGGTAAGTATCTTCACACAAGCTACAAGATATTTAAAAATTCAAACTGGAGAGCTCCTAAAGAAGATTATGAAAATGCCATTTCTTATTTCGTTAAACTCTTAAGAACTCATCCAGCAAACAAAGGAAAATCTGCCAAGTACCTTAGAATAGAAGCTACATTAAAAGTGAATGAACTCTTAACCATCGGTCGTTCGGAAGGAACAACGGTTAATCATCGTCTAAAAGCAATTGTGAATGCAGCGAACGAAATGGAATACAAAATCCTAAAGCTTTGGTTCCAGTTAGAGTTAAGAATCCTAATAACTTAGATCTGATGGACATCTTTAGAAATGAAGATGGTACAACGATGCTCACACTTCCTGAACTGGCAAAGGCTATGAGTGATACTACATTACTAATGGATAATTTATTGAAACTTCCTTTTATGAAAAGTGCTTTAGCTTTTAAAGCGGCAACACAAATGAATAAAACCGTTTTAAGTTTAATGACGCAAATGCGTAATATTAATACTGCATCGATGTTTGCTATGGCTAATGGTCATGTAGGTGCAGGAGCTAGTGTTATGGATAATTTTAAAATTTTATTTGATGATTTAATAGGTAAAACTAAAAACCCAGCAGAGTTTAAAAAAATAATTAACGAGGCTTTAGATGCAGGCGCTATTGATTCATCGACCATTGCTCAAGAACTAGAACAAATGATTCCTGAATTACTGGGAGCAACTAAAACTTGGGGTGGCAAAACCCTTGCTGAAGGAAAAGTATCCGATCAACTCTTTGAATATTTATTCACTAAAAAAGGAGTAGTTGGAAGAGTTGGACAGAAAGCTATTGAAGCTTACCAAATGGGGGACAATTTATGGAAGCTGTATGGGTTCCACTTTGTAAAATCACAACTCAGACCGTTTATTAAAAATTTAGATGATGTTAAAAAATATTTTAGAGAGGTTGAACGATATGAATGGAGACCTTTAAAAGCAGATGGAACTAAGAAAACTTTATCAGAAGCTATTAATGAAATTGCAGGGCTAGAGATCAGAGATGTTTATCCAAACTATTCGATGATTCCAACGCTAGTACAAAACGTTAGAAAAACTCCGTTCTTTGGAAACTTTGTAGCTTTCAGCTCTGAGATGTGGAGAAACTCTTTTCAAATTAATAAGAGAGCTTTAAGAAAATTACAATCAACAAGTCCTTATCTTCGACAGATTGGTGCAAGACAAATGTTAGGTTATATAACAACGGTTGGAACACTGGTACCTTCAGTTATGGGGGCAGCTAAAATAGCAACTGGAATTACAGACGATATGTATCAAGCCTATAAAGATCGTTTCGCTGCAGACTATGAAAAAGATCATTCAATGATGCCGGTCTCACAACAGCAAGATGATCATTCGTGGAAAGCTTCTGATCTATCGGCTTTGATTCCATACGCAGATGTCTTAGCTCCGTTCAAAGCAGCAGCACAGGTGCTGAATGAAGGAGGAAACACGGATCAAAAAGTGACAGACATTTATTTAAAAGCAGTTCGTAAATCTTTGGGTGCTGCTCTAGAACCTTTCATGTCTCCTTCTATCTTTGCCGAAACCATGGTTGAATTGACACCGAATAAAGATGGTCAAATGAGAACGAAACAAGGCGGATTAATTGCAGACATTGTTAATGATCCAGATTGGATTTCTAAAATGATGTATCACGCGTATAAGAAACTTGGACCAACGACCTTGATCAGTGCAGAGAAAATCATCAAAGCGATTGGCGGAGATCTGACTAAAGCAGGAATACAATACGATCTTTGGGATGAAGTGGTTAAAAATTTAACAGGCTTTGGTATAAGAAAACAAGATCCTTATCAATCTATGAGGTTTAGATTAGGAGGATACGTTGGTGATATGTCAGATGCCAGAGCTGCCTTTACTAATGATATTATTCACGCAGGTAAACTACAAGATGATGCTGCGCTAATAGCACAGGGTTTGTCTCCTAATAATTTCAACACAGAATACGACAAGCTTCAATCCAATAACTATCGTATTTTATCTGAAGTTTATAAAGACGTT
>LUQU01000105.1 GCA_001628005.1 SAR86 cluster bacterium REDSEA-S09_B4 | reverse complement strand
CATCTCCCAAGTTCCATCAATCGCCTGGGCATAGCCCTTAGCAGAGCTCTGTCTCTTCCAAGGAATAAAACCCAAGAGTTTAGTTCTAGGAGGTTTTGCAGCAGCTATAAAACTAGACTCTTGTTTTATTATAGCCATCGTAACCGATACAGGAATATTCCAGCGGTCTTCTGTCCTTTTTGCTGCCTTATACCAAGACCGCTTTTCTTTAAAGATTTTGCAGACATCAGCTGAATCTTTTGGAGGGCCTGAAGAAGCACAGGCAGCGATTAGAAATAAAGATAGAAACAAACTGATTATATTTTTCATTCTAATCAGTTAATAAATCAATAATTTCTTGTTCATTTAGAGTTTTAATATTGAGTTCTTCTGCCTTAGAAAGTTTTGAACCCGGTTTTTCACCTGATATTAAAAAGTCTGTTTTAGTAGAAATACTTGATGTAACCTTAGCTCCTCTAACAATTAACTGTTCTTTTAGTTCATTTCTAGAAAAGGAAGTAAAAGAACCTGTTATGACTATGGTTTTACCTGAAAATTTTGAACTATTGTCTGTTTGGGGTGGAGAGAGTTTGAGTCCAAGTGAAATAAGTTCATTTACAAGTTCAATAGAACGTTTATCTGAAAAATAATCATGTATAAAACCAGCCGCAACAGGTCCTATATCATTTATTTCAAGTAGATCTTCCTGAGAAGCCTCCATTAATCTGTTTATATCATTGAAATTAATGGCTAAATTAAGTGCTGTGGCATCACCTACTTCTCTAATGCCTAAAGCATAAATAAATCTTTGAAGACTAGTATCTTTACTGGTCTTAATAGATTCAATTAGATTAGAGGAAGATTTAGAGGCAAAGCCCTCAAGTGAAATAATATCTTCTTCTTTAATCTTATAAAGATCAGATACGGTCTTAATTATCTTTTTTTCAATAAAAAGCCTAATAATCTTATCTCCTAATCCATCTATATTCATGGCATTCCTAGAGACATAGTGTTTGATAACTTCCACTAATTGGGCTGGACATTCTTGTCCTTTCAAGCACCTTAAAGCTGCTACACCTTCATCTCTAAAAAGTTCACTACTACAGGAAGGGCAAGTCTTAGGTTGTTTGATTTTTGGTTTCCTTCTTACCGAATCTTTAAGATCTACTTTGGTAACCTGAGGAATGACATCTCCAGCTCGTTTAATTATAACAACATCGCCCTCTCTAACATCTAAGCGATCAATTTCATCAAAGTTATGCAAACTAGCATTAGAAATAGTTACACCACCTACCTTTACAGGCTCTAAATCTGCTACAGGAGTAATGCTTCCTAGCCTTCCAACTTGGAAGGATATTGAGTTAATAATTGTTTTACCCGTTTCAGCAGGAAACTTTCGAGCAACAGCCCAACGTGGCGCTCTAGTAACCTTACCCATCCTTTGCTGAAGGTTAAAATTATTAACCTTGTAAACAACTCCATCTATCTCATAAGGCAAAGCCTTTCTTTTGCTTTCAATTTTTGAGAAATATTCGATACAGCTCTCAATTCCACTTACAGTTTCTGTTTCAGGATTGATAGGAAATCCCCATTTCTTAAAAAGCTGTAGCATTTCAAATTGATTATTTGGAATTTCTTCAACGGGAGAATCAGAACCTCCATATCCATGTAAAAATAGCTTTAAAGGTCTAGAGGCAGTTATCTTCGGATCTAATTGTCTTAAACTACCTGCTGCTGCATTCCTTGGGTTTGCAAAAGGTTTTTTTGCTTCTTCTTCTAACTTCTTATTTATTTTCTTAAATTCAGAGGTCTCTATAAAAACCTCTCCCCTAACCTCCAGAGAGGCTGGTATGGTTGTAACTTCTTTGTCTCTCAATAATTCTAAAGGGACAGAGGGTAAGGTCTTAATATTATGAGTGATGTCTTCCCCTATAGTTCCATCACCTCGTGTAGCTGCTTTATCTAAAGAACCATTTTTATAAAATAAATTTACTGCCACTCCATCCAACTTAGGTTCGCAACAATATTCAATATCTTCTTCTAAACCTAATCTTTCTTTTACTCTTTTATCAAAATCCTTTAAATCTTGGATACTGAAAGCATTATCTAAAGATAACATTTGAGAACCGTGGGTTATTTTTTTAAACCCTGATAAAGGTTTTGACCCCACTCTTTGAGTGGGGGAACTTTCTGAAAGTAATTCAGGGAATTTTTCTTCTAAGGACAATAGTTCTTGAAATAGAAGATCGTATTCTGAATCCTCTATTTCGGGTTCATCAAGAACATGGTAATTATAAGAATGCGTTCTTATTAATGTAGAAAGTTTCTCAACTCGAAGCTGGTCTTCTTTTCTAGGCTTCATGTTTCCTTGAATTAGCTAACGTTAGCTAGACGTTGACGCTGGAATTCTTGAGACTCATCTCTCATATGGTCTAGCATTTGCTTGGTCAAAAGGTTCCTATTCTCATCTAGTAAACTACAAGAAAAGTCTTCAGAAAGAGATTTGGCGACTGAGAACATGAGATCAAATGACTCCACAACCTTTGGTGTTTTACTGGGATCTAATACTAATGCTATATCAGAGGAAGTTTTTTCTTCCAGAAAATTACCGGGTTTTTTAGCATTTATAAGACTAAACAATATTTCTTCTGTGTTATCTCTGAAAGTAAAAAAACCTTTGTCTTCAAATAAAAAGCTATAAGAAGACAGGCTTTTAGAAAGAGTGGTATAGGAAAAAGTTTCGTTATCTTTTGAACAAAGATTAAAAATGATCAGACTATGGCCTTTGAGAACTGGAATATCTTCAACAGAATCTTCCAACTCATCAAAGAATTTGGTTTCATCAACTGTTGGGCCAGAAATATCTTCAAATTCTTCAGTTTCTGGTGCTGAACGCTGAACCAAGTCTACTTTAAGTTTATTTTTTCTGGTTTTAACAGATCTTCTTATTCCATCAACAAATACCAGAGCTAACAAAAGTCCTATAATTACAGTAAGAATTTCAGCTAGGTTTAACATTGAATTTATGCAGTTGCTGCTAGCTTAATAGCCTCTTCGACATCAACAGTGACCATTCTTGATACCCCTGGTTCTTGCATTGTAACTCCCATAAGGTGCTTACTTCTCTCCATGGAAATTTTGTTGTGGGTTATATAAACAAATTGCACTTTATCTGCCATTTCCTCAACTAAGCTAAAAAATCTCATCGTGTTTAAATCATCTAGAGGAGCATCGACTTCATCCAACATACAGAAAGGAGCAGGATTCAGTTCAAAAAAAGCAAACACTAAGGCTATTGCCGTTAGAGCTTTCTCCCCTCCTGATAATTGAGCAACACTTGTGTTTCTCTTTCCAGGAGGTTTGGCCGCAATACCCACACCAGCTGTCAGCCAGTCGTCATCCAATAATATTAATTCTGCATGACCACCACCAAAAAGTTTTGGGAAAGACTTACCCAAGCTTTTATTTAAATTATCAAAAGTATCTTTGAATGTTGTTCTTGTTTCTTTATCAATTTTGTTAATAGCATTTTGAAGAGTTTCTAAAGCTCTCATCAGCTCTTCATGTTGTTTGTCTAAATGCGATTTCCTTTCTTCTTCTTGTGCATATTCTTCCATGGCCGCAAGATTTATTGCCCCAAGTCTTGATATTTTCCTTTCTATTTTCTCTAAATCCATCTGATAGTCATTCACTGTTTTATTTTCGTCTAATTCAGCTAAAAGTTTTTTAAGGTCTAAATTATTCTCTTTAATTTGTTTCTCGATATTATCTGCTTCCATCCTGGATGCCTGATGTTCCAATCTTAGTGATTCAAGACTTTCTCTTGAGCTTATTGCCTTCTGTTCTTTATCTAACCTTTGTTTTTCAATTTGCCTGATACCATCTGAAGCATCTTCTATTGATTTTCTTATAGAGCCCATTTTTTCCTCTACAAGTAATCTTGATTGGAGAAGATCTTTTAAAGAATTTTCCATATTTTTAAGAGGTTCTTTATTCAAAGAAGATTGCTCTTGCAAAGATTCAATTTCAGTTTCGAGATTACTAATTTCTGTTTCCAAATGATTAACCTGCGAAATATTTGTAGCAAGCTTAGCTTGAGAATCCGCATATTCTTGAGTTTTATCTAAAAGCTCTAATCTCTCTTCCTTACTAGAGCCTTTAAATAGTTCTTTTGTCTTAATTACCAACTTTGGAGTCTCACTTGTAAGAGAACTTAGTAACTTCTCTACTTCTTTCAAACCTGCTTCTTCAAGTAACTTTTCTTCAGCTACTGTTCCACTAGATAAAAGGGATAAAAGTTTTTCTTCTGCTTGTTTTAAGTTGACCAAAAGGCTTTTGAGTTGTTTTGAAAACATTTCCCAGTCTTTTTCCAATCCTTCCATTTCTGAATCTTGATTAGTTTCAGATAATTGGGTTTCTCTTAATTTATCTAATTCAGGAGTTATCTCAGAAATTGATCCCTCTAGTTCTTCTATCAGTTTTGAAGTTTTTACTGTTTCATTCTTCTTAGAAGATAAATTGTCATTACTCTGCTCTAACTTTGTAGATATTTCTAAATTTTTATTTTTATTTTCTTTTATCTCTTGCTCACATCTAGAAATATCAGCACCAAGGCTGTAAAACTCTTGCTGCACCTTATCCATCTCTGACTGCATTTCCATTTGTTTCGTTCTCAACTCATTAATTTCAGAATCTGAAGTTGTTTTTAAAGAATTAATTTCTTCTAATTTAATTTTTTGTAGCCTTACTGCCTCTTCCTTCGATGCTACTTCATTTGATTTATCCTGCCATTGGTTAGACCAAACAAGTCCTTTAGTGTGATTTTCTTCTTTTCTTAGATCTGCGTAACGCTCTGCAGCTCTAGCTTGTTGCTTGAGCTTGAAAAGAAGCCTACCTATTTCTTCTCTGAGATCTTCTAACCTACTTAGATTTTCTTTTGTCCTTTTAATTCTTGATTCAGTCTCTTTCCTTCTTTCAAGATACCTTGAAATTCCTGCTACTTCTTCAATATAAGATCTCATCTCTTCGGGCTTTGAACTCACCAGTCTAGAAATCATATCCTGCTCAATGATTGCATAACTTCGCGGACCCAACCCTGTACCCAGTATGAGATCTGTTATATCCCTTTTTCTACAGCTTGTTCCATTAAGGTAATAATTTGATTGGCCATCGATATCTAAGGTTCTCCTAACTGAGATTTCACTGTAGCTTGCAAATTCTCCACCTATTCTGCCGTCGTTGTTATCAAAAAACAGTTCTACAGATGCTCTTGAAACAGGTTTTCTCGAAGCGGAACCATTAAAGACAACTTCAGACATGGATTGACTTCTTAAATTCTTTGCGGAGCTTTCTCCTAATACCCACCTAACAGCATCAATAACATTGGATTTACCACATCCATTTGGCCCAACAATCGCTGTCAGGTCATGCGGAAAAGAGATTGATGTTGGATCAACAAATGACTTGAACCCTGCAAGTTTTACTGACTTTAGCTTCATTTTTTGCTTGGTTTAGGGGGGCAGAAACCCTTCGCCCTTGGGTGAGACGAAAACGAAAGACAAAAACATCTTTCCATTTGTGGCGTAAGTCTAGTCTATTTAATCAGATGAAACTACTGATTTTTCATTGATTTAATAGTATTTATCGCTTCCTGGATAGAGGCCTTTTCATTTTTATCCTTGGTATTTTCCTTAGCCTTTTCCCAAGAACTTAAAGCTAAGTCTGTTTCTCCTGCTTGAAAATACTTAACGCCTTTTAAAGTTAAAGCGATAGGATTAACAGGAGATTTTTTGAGAGCTATTTGGAGTGCAGTGTCTACTTCTTCCGAAAAGATGTTTTTTTCTTTAAAGAAAAGTACTTGTGCATATTCAGCAAAAATATCTGTAGGTATTTCATCTGAAAACTTACCAATCAAGCTTTTCAACAGCATACTTGATATTAAAAATTCGTTAATGTCTCTGAATCTATTTGATAAAAAATAAATTTCTGAAGCCGTAGTTTCAGTTTTATTTACTAAGCTATTTAATTCCTGAATAACAGATTCCCTCTCTGTATCCCTGGTTTTTAAATCAGCTGAAATAAAACCATATATGGATTGGTGACTTTGAAGATCGCCTAAGGACCCCAAAGAGAGAGGCTGAAAATAAATTACACTAATAGCTAAAAAGGTAATTACTGAAATAAATAATGGCTTCAAAACAGCTTTTTTTTGAGTTAGAACCAATAACTCTTTTTCTTTTGGTGCATCTTGTAAAAGAATTTGTTCTCTTTCATTGACCAGTAAATTGATTGACTCTTGTGATAAGTTTGCACTGAGCTCAAGATTTTTTTTCTCTGCCTTAAATAATTCAACATTCTGCTCTCTTCTATCATAGGCTGATCTATTTAATGGATAAAAACTAACTATTGAATAAATTATTAAACTTATGAATGTAATTACTAATAATAAATAAAACATTTACTCATCTTCAACTAGCTTTTTCAGCCTAGTCCTTTCTATAGCTTTAACAATATTTTCAGCTTCTAAATCTTTCGGTTGCCTCTTAGAAGTTATATTCCAGCGAACTACAAAAAGAATAATCAATAAAAATAAGGCGAAGGGACCTATCCAAAGAATTAATGTATTTTTCCTTATAGCGGGCTTATAAAGAATAAAATCTCCATACCTTGAGCTGAGAAATACCTCTATTTGCTCATCAGTCTTACCCTCTTCAATTAATCTATGGATTTCTCTCTTTAAGTCTTTAGCAATGGGAGCATTGGAACCTGCTAAGTTAGAACTCTGACATTTTGGACACCTGTAAGTATCAACTAGAGTATAGAATCTCTCTTGATCTACATCATTAGCAAAACTATATATTTCTTTTGTAGTTTCAGATTGCAAAGAAAGTGAAAAAATAAATAGGATGCTGATAAATAGTTTATTTTTCATCTTCTTTTAACTTACTTAAAACACTATTAAATTTCTGTTCCCATACTTCTGGGGTTAAAACACCTACGTGCCTAACTCTAATAATTCCTTCGTTATCTATCAAGAAGGTTTCAGGGGCACCGTAAACACCAAGGTCAATGGCTAACTTCCCGTCTTTATCAAAAATACTGAGCTCATAAGGATCGCCAATTCTATCGAGTAGTTTTAGAGCCTTGTTCCTATCATCTTTGTAATTTAAACCATATATTTTTATTCTAGACTCATTTTTTAATTCCATTAAGAAAGGGTGTTCTACTAGACAAGCAACGCACCAAGTAGCCCAAACATTCAATAAAGAAGGAAGTTCTAATAAGTCATCCTTTGTAATAATCTCTGCATTATCTAATCTTGATAAAGAGAAATTTGGAAAATCTTTGTTTAATAAAACTGACCGAAGATCGCTTTCCTCTCTATCTAGAAAAGTGAACAAGCCAAGTACTAAAACGATAAATAGAGCTAGAGGAAGATAGTGAGTTAATCTATTCATAACCTCTTCACATACCTGTAGCTTGAAACAAATGTACCAAGAGCGATTAAGATCGCTCCAAACCATATCCATCGAATGAAAGGCTTTATTTGTAGCTTAAACGTCCAAGTACCATCCCCAACCTGCTCCCCTAGAGTCACATAATAATCCTGTAGTAAAGTAGGTTTTATAGCTGCTTCTGTCATCACTTGGTTTGAGGATAAATAGTTCCTTTTTTCTGGACTTATTTGATCTATTAGACCTTCCTCCCTTATTTCAATGTCTGCAGATTGAAACGAATAATTAAGTCTTTTTGCTTCTTGTATCTCTTTAAAAATAAAGTGTGTACTGCCCAATTTGTAACTTTCTCCTTTCTGTAGAACCACATCTCTTTCTAAAGAAAAGGTAGTAACGATACCTACCCCTAAGATTAAAAAAGCAGTTCCTAAATGAGCACTGATCATTCCAAATCTTTTAATTAAAATAGATTTTAATTCTTGGAGTTGAGTTGATTGATAAACAGCATCTACAAGATTTCCTGAAAATATCCAACTAAACATCGCTATTGCCAAAAAGGTTCCCCAACTCAATGTCCCAAATATAAAGAAAACTAGTAAACTTAAAATAACGAATATAGAAAAACTCTCAATAGCAACTCTATTTAAAAAATTAAATTGCTTCGTCGAGCTCCAACTAAGATACAGTCCCGCTCCTTGAAGAATGCTTAAAGCAAGAGCAAAAGGAAGAATTAAAATTTCGTAATATGGAGCACCGACTGAAATTTGATCTCCATCATTCAGCGCTTCATAAATGAGGGGGAATAATGTTCCAAACATTATCGATAATGCCAAAATAACTAAGAGTATATTATTCAACAAGAAACCGAATTCTTTTGAAGTTAAATTGTAGGTGCTCCTTCCTGGTAATTTATTATTTAAGAAGGAATAAAAAATTAAGGATCCCAAAATAAAATAAGAAAAAATAGCTAAGATAAAAACTCCTCTTTCTGGATCCAAGGCAAAAACATGCACAGAAGTAAGAATCCCAGATCTTACTAAGAAGGTCCCTAAAATACTGGCCGCAAAAGCAAGAATACTTAAAAGTATTGACCAGTTCTTATAAATTCCTCTTTTCTCGGTCACTATTAGGGAATGAAACATAGCAACCGATATTAACCAAGGGACAAAAGCAGCGTTCTCAACTGGATCCCAAAACCACCAACCTCCCCAGCCCAATTCATAATAGGCCCACCAACTACCTAGGGCTATTCCTAAGGTTAAGAAACCTGAAGATAAGAGCGACCAAGGCCTTGCTTCTCTTGCCCAAACTGAATCAATCTTTTTTGAAATGAGTGCCGATAAAGATAAAGCGAAAGGCACAGCTAAACCCGAATAACCTAAATAAAGTAAAGGTGGGTGAATTGTAAAAGCAAAATCTTGTAACAGTGGATTGAGATCTGCACCTTCTATGGGCACTACTGGAAGTATCCTTTCAAAGGGATTAGAGGTAAAGATAGTAAAAGCTATGAAAGCAAAAATAATTTGGTTTAAAACTGAAAGAGTCAAGGCAACAAATTCTTCGTCTTTTTTTCGATTTATAAAAAAGTAAGTTGTTGACCATAAACAAAGACAAAATATCCAAAGCAATAATGAACCTTCATGGGCTCCCCAAGTAGCAGCGAACTTGTAATAGGTAGGTAACAGAGTGTTTGAGTTGTTAGCAATATAAGCAACTGAAAAGTCATCTACTAAAAAGCTATAAATTAAGGAAATAAAACTTAGAAAAATAAATAAACAAACAAGGTTATTCATTGGTCCAATAACCATGTAATAAAAATTATCTTTTGTAAGAAATCTAAGTAAAGGGGAAAAGCCTGCTATAAAACTTACGACTAAGGCACCAATAAGAAAAATATGACCTATCTCAACTATCATTTTTTATCTTTTAAAGTTTTTGCGACTTCAGGCGGCATATAGTTTTCGTCGTGCTTCGCTAAAACTTCATTGGCAATGAAAGTACCTTCTTCATTGATTTTTCCTTTTGCAACAATCCCAGCCTCTTCTGAAAAAAGGTCGGGGAGTATTCCCTCATAAGTTATCAAAAGATCTTCTTCAAAATCCGTTATTACAAAAGAAGTTCTTAAAGAATTATTTTCTTTATTTATTGAATCTTTTTTGACCATTCCTCCTACTCTTATTTGATTATCAACGCTTATTTTTTCTTTTTTTAGATCTGAAGGTGAATAAAAGAGATTTATATTTTCTGAAAGTCCTTTAAATACCAAAAAAGCAGCTACTGCCGTGCCCAATAAAATTGACAACACAACATATAATCTTTGTTTTCTTATAGGGTGCAAAATCTTATTCCTTTGTATTTTGTGAATGCTGGTGTTTTATTAATTTAATTTTCTTGTATGGAACATATAGGTTTATCAAGATGATTATTAGAAAAAAAGAGACAACAAACCATACATATTTACCTTGCCCGTCCATGAAAAATAGATCTTGTATTACGTCCATCATTCTTTTATTTGATTATTGAGAAACTGACGAACCCAAGAAGTATTTCTCTCTCGAATCAATATCTCTGCTCTTAAAGTATTTAATAGGATGCTGAAAAGAATGGAATAAAAGCCTATTACACAAATTAAAAGAGGTAAGTACATGTCCGGCGTCATGGAAGGTGCAGAAGTAATGGTAAAAGTAGAGGGTTGGTGAAGGGTTTGCCACCAATCTACAGATTTCTTAATTATAGGAATAATTATTACTCCCACTACAGATATCAAAGAAGCTGCCCTATCACCTTTTTGTTTGTTATCTATTGAAGAGTAAAGGCTAATTATGCCGGCATATAGAAAAAATAAAATTAGTGTAGAGGTTAGTCTTGCGTCCCATACCCACCAAGTACCCCAAGTGGGTTTACCCCAAACAGCGCCACTAACTAAAGCTATCAAAGTGAAACTTGCTCCAATAGGGGCAGCTGACCTTAAGAACATTCCCGCTAGTTTTGCTCTCCAAATTAAACAAATGAATCCGAAAATGGCCATCATTAAATATATGGATTGCCCTAAAATTGCGGAAGGAACATGAATGAAGATTATTCTATAAACATCTCCTTGTTTGTAATCTGTGGGAGCAAAACCAATTCCCCAAATAAGGCCTGTAAGGAGAATTAAAATGGAAATGGGGAAAAACCAAGGTAATATCTTGGAAGCCCATTTAAAAAATAGAGGAGGAGATCCCAAAGAGATTAACCATTTTTTAATTAAATTAATCATAATTTATAAATATAGCCTCAGTTGTAGCTAAGCATAGACCAGGAATACCTATGGCAAGCATAGCTCCTAGGAAATAAAGATAAGAAAAAAAGTCTTGTCCATTAAGTGCACTCGTTATAACTGCAACCCCTAGAATCAATATGGGGACAGAAAGAGGTAGAACAATAACTGCGCTCAATATAGCAGTCTTTCCTATGGTTAATGCGCCTCCCAGAGCCCCTAAAAGACTTAGTAGAAAAGTTCCCATTAGGAGACTAATCAACAAAGGAAACAGAAGACCTTCAGGGAGATAAAGAAAAAAAGTACTGATTAAAGATGCCAATAAAAGAGGAGCTCCGGTTACTAGCCAATGGGCTAAGACCTTTGCCAATACCAATATGAAAGTAGGTTCTCCACTGATTAAAAATTGATCTAAAGTGCCATCTCGATAATCTTCATTGAAAATGCTTTCTACTGCCAACAAAGAAGCCAGTAAGGCTGCTACCCAAATTACCCCTGAAGATAAAGTACTTAAAAAAGAACCTTCTGTTCCTAATGCTAAAGGAAAAAGGGTTATAACGATTAGAAAAAAGACTAAAGGAACCATAAAAGTAGCTATCTTTTTAAAAGAAAGAACTAAATCTCTTTTTAAAACAAGCTTGAACCAATTAAAGAGAGTATTTTTTTCATTCATGAATAGTTGTCCAATAAAATTTCTCTAGAATCAATATTAGATGAAGTATGGCTCGTAAAAAGAAAGGAACAGCCTTTAGAGTTTAAATTCTTGATAATAGAAGAAACAAGCAGAGTACCTTCTTGATCCAGAGAAGCAAAAGGTTCATCTATGAGATATAACTCATGTTCATCTAATAACCATTTAGCTATGGCCAATCTTTTAAGCTGCCCCATTGATAAATCTGAAGAGGCTCTTTCTCTATACTCAAAAAGATCAACTTCTTTTAATGAAGATATAATCTTTTCTTCATTAGAATTAAAAATTGAATGGGAGAATCTTAAATTTTCAACTACAGTAAAATTGTTTTTAAGGGCCAATTGATGACCTTGATAAAAACAAGATTTTAAAAAAAATGTTCTTGTTTCTTCAATTGGTTTTTGTTTCCAGCTTATTTTCCCTTGGTTCTTTTCAATTAAACCTAAAATACATTTTAATAATGAGGTCTTTCCAGACCCATTAGATCCAATTATTTCAGTGTTTGCACCTTTACTAACCTCAAATGATAGGTTTTTAAAAACCAAATCATTAGATCTTTGGCAGGATAAATTATCTACTTTAAGCAAGTCTTGTCTCTTGTGAATGAGACGGCTATTTTATCAAAATAAAGCTGTAGTCTATACGTAAGGTACATATGAAGGTACAGATTATGTTCATTTTAAAACTAACTAGCACTATTTAATGCTTGTTCAATATCTTCAATGATATCTTCAATATTCTCTATTCCTATAGAAAGCCTTACATAACCTGGTGTTACACCTGCTGACAACTGTTCCTCAGAAGATAACTGACTGTGGGTAGTTGAAGCAGGATGGATAGCTAGAGAACGTGAATCGCCTATATTTGCTACATGATAAAGAAGTTGAAGAGAATCAATGAATCTTTTTCCTGCTTTAAGACCTCCGGGTAACTCAAAACCAATGAGAGCCCCATAGCCTCCCGACAAGTACTTGTCTGCCCTCTTTTTATCTGGCCCTGTTGCTATGCCAGGATAAGTTACTGATAAAACTTTATCATTTGCTTCTAAGTATTCTGCTACTTTTAATGCGTTATTACCATGCTCCCTCATCCTTAAAGGTAAAGTTTCTAACCCTTGAATAAAAGCCCAAGCATTGAAAGGACTCATAGAACCTCCCAAATCCCTTAACAGAGTAGTCCTGGCTTTCATAATATAAGCAATTGGCCCCAAAGGTTTAATGGCCTCAGTCCAAATAACCCCGTTATAGCATGCATCTGGTGTATTTAAGTTGGGTTGTCTATCTGGACCAGCTTTCTCCCAATCGAAGTTGCCTCCATCAACAATCAACCCTCCGATGGAGGTACCGTGACCACCAATGTATTTCGTAGTTGAATAAGTAGCTACAGCAGCACCATGATCGAACGGCCTACAGAATACAGGAGCGGCAGTATTATCTACTATCAACGGAATACCTTTAGGTCTCCCTATATCAGCAACTTCTTGAATAGGAAAAACCTTAAGTTTTGGGTTCGGCAATGTTTCCCCAAAATAGGCTCTGGTCTTCTTATCTGTGGCTTGAGCAAAGTTTTTTGGTTCAGTAGGGTCTACAAATCTAACCTCTATACCCATCTCGGAAAGGTTATTTTTAAACTGATTATAAGTACCTCCATAAAGGTGAGAAGAAGAAACAATGTTGTCCCCTGCTCTGGCTAAATTTTGAATTGAATAAGCTGAGGCCGTTTGTCCTGAAGAAACTGCTAAAGCAGCTGCTGCTCCATCCAAAGCAGCCATTCTTTCTTCTAAAACGGCATTAGTGGGATTCATAATTCGGGTATAGATATTTCCAAGTTCAGCTAGCGAGAATAAATTAGCTGCTTTATCTGTACTTTCAAATAAATAACTGGTCGTTTGATGGATAGGAACAGCGACAGATCCGGTTGTCTCATCAGATCTCCACCCCGCGTGTAAGGCAATCGTTTCAATATTTTTTCCTGTGTAACTCATTATTTTCTCCTAAAAAAAAACCTGCCAGCTTTCGCTAAACAGGTCTCTTAGGACTCCCTCTTTAGCTGTATTTATAAAGCACCCGCAAGCTGGTTCAAATCGGTGCCAGAGCTATTCTAATGTGATACAACTATAAATCAAGACTATGTATTAAAATATAATCAATGTAGGCCCCGTTAGCTCAGTTGGATAGAGCGCCAGATTCCTAATCTGGAGGCCATAGGTTCAAATCCTGTACGGGGCACCAAAAGATATGAATTGGAAAAAAGAGACAGACGAAATAAAGATTAGAAAAAAGCTAGCTAAGAAACAAGGTGGTTCTGAAGCGGTTGCACTACAGCATGCTAAAGGCAGGTTAACTCTTAGAGAAAGAATAGATAAACTTATAGATAAAGGATCTTTCCAAGAACAAGGAGAAATAGCTGGGGGTACGGAAACTAACGAAAAGGGTGAAGTTGAATCTATTACTCCAGCTAATTTTATTTTAGGTTTTGCAAAAATTGAAGGTAGATCCGTAGTTTTAGGTGGTGAAGACTTCACTGTTAAGGGAGGTTCACCCAATCCAGCTGGATTGAGAAAGAGTGTTTACACAGAAGATCTAGCTCTGCGTTACAAAATGCCATTAATTCGTTTGCATGAAGGAGGTGGAGGATCTGTTGCTGGTCCAGCAAAAAGTAAAAAAAGAGGGTATGGTGGGGATCCAGTATTTTCAAGATCAAGGTTTAAATCAGTAGCGGAAACGCTTAAAGAAATTCCCGTTATATCAGCTGCTTTAGGACCTGTTGCCGGTTTACCAGCTGCAAGATTTGTTGCCTCCCATTTCAGAGTTATGACTAAAAAGACAGCCCAACTGCTTGTCGCTGGGCCAGCTGTAGTTGAAAGAGCCTTTGGAAAAAAAATGACCAAGGAAGAGTTAGGAGGCTCACATGTACATCGCTTGAATGGAGTTACGGATAATGTTGCAGAAACAGAGGAGGATGCCTTTATCCAGATTAAGCAATTTCTATCATATATGCCTCAAAGCATTTATGAATTGCCTAATAGACAAGAAACTGGAGACCCAAGGGATAGAAAGGATGAGGACCTTCTTTCATTGATTCCTAAAGATAGACAGAAATCTTATGAAATGAGAGAAATTATAAAAAAGGTATTTGACAAGGATTCCTTCTTCGAAATAACAAAATATTTTGGTAGAGGCATTATTACTGGTTTTGCTAGGTTGGATGGTTTTAGTATTGGAATTTTAGCTAACGATTCCAATTTTTATGCTGGATCAATGTCAGCTGATGGTGCTAAAAAAACTACTAGATTCGTGAAATTATGTGACACATTCCACATTCCTATAGTAAGTTTGGTTGACGAACCAGGATTTCTGATTGGCCCAGAAGCCGAAATTGAAGCTACCATTCTTCATGGTACTGAAGCTGTACTTGCCGTCACAGAATCTACCGTTCCTTGGTCTTCAGTTATGATCAGAAAATCATATGGGGTTGCAGCAGCTGCCCACTATGGCCCAGAAGGTTATGTTCTAGCTTGGCCTTCAGCAGAGTCTGGACCCTTACCTTTAGAAGGAGGAGTGGCAGTGGCTTTTAAGAAGGAAATAGCTGCAGCAAAAGACCCAGAGGCAAAGAGAAAAGAAATTGAAGAAAGCATGAGCAAACTTCAAGATCCTTTTCCAAGAGCTGAAAGTTTTTCTGTTCACGAAATAATTGATCCCCGAGAAACTCGTAAATACCTAGCTCAATGGGCGGAAAGAATCCAACCTCAATTGAAAGCTAAACTTTTGCATTTAAAGTAGAGACATAACAAATTTAGATAGATATACTGATCGGCCGAAAAAAATATTTTTAAAGGAGCATATAATATGAAAACTCATCATCAGTTTTATATAAATGGAGAGTGGGTAGATCCAGCAGAAGGAGTAAATTCTTTTGATGTCATCAACCCCTCAAATGAAGAGGTAATAGCACAAATTGCCTTAGGAACACCGGCAGATGTAGATAAAGCAGTCGCTGCAGCTCAAGCTGCATTTGATTCCTTTAGCCAAACCTCTGTTGAAGAACGTTTAGCTTTACTTGGAAAAATAGTTGAGATCTATCAATCAAGATATGATGAAGTTGCTGAAACCATATCCCAAGAAATGGGGGCACCTCTTTCTCTATCAAAAGCTGCTCAAGCAGCCACTGGATTAGGTCACTTTGCCCAAGCAATAGAAATACTTCAAGGTTTTGAATGGGAAGAGACCAAGGGTAAAACAGTTATAAGAAAGGAGCCTATTGGTGTCGTAGGAATGATCACCCCCTGGAATTGGCCTATCAACCAAATTTCATGCAAAGTTGCTCCCGCCTTAGCTGCAGGATGCACAATGGTATTAAAACCAACTGAGATAGCACCATTGAATGCGATTCTTTTCGCGGAAGTAATGGATGCAGCAGGAGTTCCTGCAGGCGTATTCAATATGATTAACGGAGATGGACCTACGGTTGGTGAAGCTATGTCTTCACATCCGGGTATAGATATGATGTCTTTTACAGGTTCAACTAGAGCAGGAATTAGTGTAGCTAAAGGAGCTGCTGATACAGTTAAGAGAGTGGCACAAGAGCTCGGAGGAAAATCAGCTAATATCATCCTTGACGATGCAGATTTTCAATCTGCTATTGAAGGAGGAGCTAGACATTGCTTCCTTAATAGCGGTCAATCTTGTAATGCGCCAACTAGAATGCTTGTTCCGGAAGGTCGACAAGATGAGGCTAAGGAAATTGCTAAAAAAGCAGCAGAAACAACTAAAGTTGGAGATCCTTTTGGAGAAGACACTTCTATTGGTCCTGTTGTTAGTGAAGTTCAATTCAATAAAATTCAGGGTTTAATTGAAAAAGGAATTGAAGAAGGAGCTGAGCTGGTCACTGGAGGACCTGGAAAACCTGATGGTTTAAATGCAGGTTATTACGTAAGGCCAACAGTTTTTGCAAATGTTAATAATGATATGACAATTGCAAGAGAAGAAATTTTTGGACCAGTATTGTCAATTCTTCCTTATAAAGATGAAGAAGAGGCAGTTCAAATAGCCAATGATACAGACTATGGTCTATTCGGGTATGTTTCTGGTGACACCGAACATGCCAAAAAGATAGCCAATAGAATAAGAGCCGGTAGCGTAGCTATAAATGGTGCCCAAGCAGATTTTACAGCCCCTTTTGGAGGCTATAAACAATCTGGGAATGGCAGAGAGTGGGGACCTTTTGGTTTCGAAGAATTTTTAGAAACAAAAGCTGTTGTAGGCTACGAAAGTTAAAAAAAAGGCCGCTAAGCGGCCTTTTTTCTAGACTGAGTTATGTAACTTTTCCCCTCGCCTGTATCTTTCTAGATTTAATAAAAATAGTTCCACTGCTCGGTCAGTGGCTCTGGGACCCCAAGCCGAGTCATGGGGAGTAATAAAACAATTTTCTAATTCCCACAGAGGCGAGCTTTTATCTAAAGGCTCAGGATCTGTTACATCTATGGCTGCACACTCAATTTCTCCAGAAGTCAAAGCTTTACATAAGTCATCTTCAGAGACTGTCTCTCCTCTTCCTACATTTATGAACATGGAAGAGGGTTTCATTGCTTTAAAC
Organism: SAR86 cluster bacterium REDSEA-S09_B4; assembly: GCA_001628005.1. Classification (GTDB taxonomy): domain Bacteria; phylum Pseudomonadota; class Gammaproteobacteria; order Magnimaribacterales; family Magnimaribacteraceae; genus AEGEAN-183. The sequence goes on along the minus strand of LUQU01000105.1, from coordinate 15,835 downwards.
TGTTCTAAAGAGAAGGTTTTTAATGTTTCTTCTGTAACCGGTAAACAATTAATTACAAAGTCACATTGAGAAAGCATTTCATTGAGATCTGAAGGCTTGTATAGCCTGTCTAAATAATCAGATGAGACAGGTGTCCTTTTAGTAGCTAAAACTTCCATCCTAAAAGCCTTCCCCAGTCTAGCTACCTCTTGTCCTATTCCTCCATAACCAACTACTCCTAAGACCATATCAGTTAATTCACCGACTGAAGTCATTTGCTTCCACTCTTTATTCTTTTGTAGTTCTATGTGTGCATCGATGTCTTTAATTTTTCTAAGAATCTGAGCAAATACGTAAGTTCCGATAGTGACTGCATGCACACCTCCTCCGTGAGAAAAAAGATCTGAAATCTTGATTAAAGCCTGTGCTGCTTCACTTTCAATTCCTGCCCAACTAGACTGGATAAACTTACATCCTTCTATTAATTGAGTGAAATTTTCTTTATAAGCTGGATCTCTAAGAATTTTGAACATAATCTCATAGGAAACGAAGACTACTTCAGGATGACCTTCACCCCGAGACAATTTACCTTCTCTATTAACCAAAAGGATGTCATCTAGGCTTAAGGATTCATCTAAAAGTTCTTGAAATGAATTATAAGTTAATTCACTAATGCAGATTTTCATGTGTTGCTTATTCTAGTTCACCCTCTTCTCGCATTTTCTGCCGTATTTGAGTAGCGCTTATCTCTTCAATAGACTCTTCAAATGTTTCTTCTTCGATTACGTAGCCAACTCCTCTTCCGTAAGTGATATTAACTACATTAGGTACTAACATAATCTCGTATTCAACACCTCTTTTAAAACCATCTGTTGATAGTCCCGCTGATATATTCTCACAAACTAAATCCCAATCGAAAGGATTGTCATCATGACCCATTCCAGCAGACACTCCTTGTACATCTCTTACTTGAATAACAACTTGTCCTGTTTTCTTTAAAGCTCTTTTAAACAACTCTTGATGGCCATCATGCCAAGGTTGCCATCTCCCTAATAACTGAACTGTGGGTTTCTTCCAATCAAACATCTTTGTTTATCTCAGCAGCTATATTTATATGATTTTTATCATTCCATTCTGTAATTCTGAAATCAACTTTTACAGGCTCCTCAAACAACTTATTAGTATCTTCAAATCTGCCTTCTTTTATGGTATCTAGCCAAATAACAATATCTGGGTCAAACATCTTTCTAGTCTCTGAAGTAGGACAAATAAAGTCACATATGACTATTCTGTCATTATCTGATTCATAGTCAGCTAAGGATTTCATCCTTAAACTCTGTCGAGTTCTACCTTCAGGGCTAAAATCCCAATCATTGGCCATCTCCCTCACTTTGTCTGCATTAAACCAGGCTGCACTGAGTAGAGGCTGAAGTCTTTGTGCTAGATATGTCTTGCCACTACCTGGCAATCCCATAATTAATATTTTCATAAAATATAATTAAATTTGTATTAGTTATTAGTAGCTAATGTATTTAGAAAGCGTATTCTGGACTGATTCTTCGCTTAAGCCAAATTCACTCAATCCATAAGTGTGTCTTGTTTTCTTTCCTTTTTTAAATTCATTTACAAAATCTACCATCTTTTTTTCTGTTTCTTTATTAAGATCTAAATTTAGTCCTGAGTAAATTTTTTTAATTTCTCCTATTGGATCCACAATAAAGTCGTCGAATTTAACATTGATAAACTTATCCTTACTAATAAAACTTTTATCTTTTTCTCCTTTGGCTAAAGACTCTTTCCAATAAGAAAGAGTTTTTTGACCAATCTCATTTTTATCAACTTCTTTGGTAAAAGGACGGCGGGTTTTTTCTGTGAGACTACAGATAGACGGAATGGTCTCTAATGGATCTCTGTGGATTTGAATGAAGCTAGCATCTGGATAATTTGCAAGTATTTCAGATAGTCTACCAATATGACCGGGGTCCTTCAGTAACCATCTACAAGGCCTATCAAAGCTCTCTAAAACTTGTAAAAAACGTGAATGCCAAAGAAATACAGAGGAGTGATCAGCCTTCTTTAAGTAACTTTCATAACTAGGAATTCTTGCCATATAAGAATAAAGAAGGCTCTTTAGACTAAACGGACTAATTAGGAGGCATTCTTCCGGGTCAGTTGATTGTATTGGATGAACTAAATCTAAATCAGGTATTAATTTCTTCTGGAAAAACAGCATAAAATCTGTTTTTTTTATACGTCTTTTGTATTCACTAGAATCTTGTTTTATTAGAGGAAATGGGAAAAACATTTCCCAAACTAAAGGACTTCTATAATTGGAATCCAAACTTAATAGATTAAATAAATAAGTAGTACCAGATCTTGGTAATCCGATAACAAAAATAGGCGAAGCGGGCCTCTTAAGGTCCCTGTTGTTAACGAATTCAAATATTTTCGATCTTATCTTAAGATGGCTTGAGATTTGATACCTTAAAGCTATCTTGCCTATTAAGCTCAAGTTAGCTTCATTATTAAGTGAGTCTAATAATACAGCCAAAGGCTCCTTATAATCCTCTTCACCTAAACTCCCTTGTATTTTGCTTAAAAGAGATTTTTCTGAAAGTAAATAATTCACGATGTTGATAAATAATTATAAACCGCATGAGCACTTCAAATCATTGGTTTCTTGAGAAAAGCTTTAATATACTTAACAAATAACTTTTTTAGATTTCTAGGGGGAAAGATGCCTTATATCAACAATAGAATTGTGCATGATGCAGATTCTCACACTATGGAATTACCTGATTGGTATGACGAATACGGAACGGAAAGAGTAAAAGAAGTATTTAAAAAACGTTTTGCCAAGTCACAGGTTGGTGCAATAGAAAGTCTCGAAGCTTTACCTACTCTTCATAAAAAAAAGGAGTACAGAGAGTTAAATGAGAAAGAGCTAATGGTAAGAAAAAACTATCAAGCTTTGGGTGCATTTGATTCTAAAGACCGTTCAGAAGCAGTTGATCTGCTTGGTGTTGCAACTCAATTGGTATTTCCAACTTCCCCCAATGTATGGCTGGAAGACCTTGAGCACAGAGACGATATGGAATTCTTGTATGAAACTGCAAGTGCAACGAACAAATCGCAAATCGCATTTTGTGATAAAGATCCTAGACTCTTATCCGTAGCATATGTCCCTCTAGCAGATCTTAAAGAAGCTGAAAATGCTGCTAAGGAAGCTTTGGATTTAGGAGCTAAGGCCTTATTGATCCCTTGGGCCTGCCCCAAAAATCATTCAACGAGTCATGTGGAATTGGATAAGGTATGGGCACAGGCTCAGGAAGCTGGGGTTCCCGTATTATTCCATGTAGGAGTAGCTGATAAAGTCTTACCTAAAGCACATAAAAATAACGGTTTACCCCCAGTAGCTGATTTCCATGGAGGTGAAGAGAATTTCCGTTCGATTTCGTATATGGCGATCTCGAATGGACCCATGCAAGCTCTTTCACTACTCATACTCGATGGAGTTTTGGATCGCTTTCCTTCTCTTATGTTTGGGGTTATAGAACTCGGTGCAGTATGGGTACCTGGTTTTATGCGTCAACTCGACGCAGCCTTTGAAGCCTTTGGAAGACATGAAGAAAGATTACAGAATCTAAAACTTAGGCCAAGTGAATACATAACCAGACAGGTTAGAGTGACTCCCTACCCTACTGAACCTACAGAATGGATTATCAATGAAGCGGGTACAGATATCTTTATGTTTTCTTCAGACTACCCGCATGTAGAAGGAGGAAGAAATCCTATGGGTAGATTTGAAAAAGCTACTAAGAACTTATCAGAGTCTGATCAAGATAAATTCTTCAGAGGTAACTTTGAAGATTTGATGGGGTCAGCTTTCTAATAAAACTATGCTTTTTGACAATAGCTACGAAGGTCTTCCTCAAGAATTCTATGAGAGAATTAATCCCGTTCCAGTTCAAGACCCAAAATTAATAATATTCAATGATAAGCTGGGAAAGATTTTAGGAATTGATAAAAATAAAACTCCTAAACAGCTTGCAGAACTATTCTCAGGAAATGTAATTCCAAAAGGATCTTCGCCCATAGCACTTGTCTATGCAGGTCATCAATTTGGGCATTTTGTAAGTGAATTAGGGGATGGCAGAGCAGTTTTATTAGGCCAAATAAGTACCCCAGAACAGAAATATTATGATGTTCAACTAAAAGGGTCTGGCCAAACCAAGTTTTCCAGACAAGGGGATGGTAGATCTCCTTTGGGGCCAGTCATCCGAGAATATATAGTCAGTGAAGCCATGCATGCTTTAGGCATAGCTTCAACTCGTTCACTTGCAGCAGTTACTACAGGAGAAAAAGTGTTTAGAGAAACAGCAACTCCCGGTGGGATCCTTACAAGAATAGCTGAAAGCCATATCCGCGTAGGTACTTTTGAATATTTTGCAGCCAAGGACAAGACTGATAACTTAAAAACTCTGGCTGAGTACGCCATCAGAAGACATTTCCCTTCTCTTAAAGATTCAACCAATTGCTATCTTTCTTTACTCGAGCGGGTTTGCGATAGACAAATTGAACTCATTGCCAAATGGATGGGAATTGGTTTTATCCATGGTGTCATGAATACTGATAACACCTCTATTGTTGGAGAAACCATAGATTATGGTCCTTGTGCGTTTATGGATAACTATGACCCCAGTACAGTTTTTAGTTCAATCGATGCCCACGGAAGATATGCCTTTGGGAATCAACCTTCAATAGCGCAGTGGAACATGGCGTGTTTTGCTAACTGTCTTGTTCCCCTAATCGACCAAGATTTAGATAAAGCTGGAGAACAAGCGCAAACTGTTATAAATCAATTTCCAAGCAAAATGAATACCGCCCTGATGGCAGTAATGTGTAAAAAAATAGGTCTAGATAGTACAAAAACTAACTCCCAAGAGACGTTATCAAAATTACTGAGAATCATGTTAGATAATAAATCTGACTACACTCTTACTTTTCGTTATTTAAGTGAAATTATTAAACGGAAAAGAGAGAGCTTGTTTAAACAACAGTTCTTAGAAGACAATCAAATTTCTAATTGGTTAAAAGAATGGAAAGCATTAATCAAAGATCAAAATCTAGACAAAAAAGAAATAGCTTCGTCCATGGAGAGCTTAAATCCAGTCTTTATTCCTCGTAACCATCTTATAGAAAGAGCTATCAAGGCAGCAGTTGAAAATAATGATTTTTCAGAAATGAAAACTCTCTTAACTATATTAAGTAAGCCTTATGAAGAACAAAGTAAGTATGATGAATATATGAAACCACCTAAACCCCATGAAGTCGTGCATCAAACCTTCTGCGGAACTTAAGTAAAACCAAGTCTTTAAATAAAGGAAAAAACATGTCAAAAAATACACAAGTCCTAATTGATAGTCTTCCCGAAGGAAAGTTATCGGAAAGTAACTATAAATTGGTGGAATCACCTATGCCTGAGGCTTCTGAAGGTGAAGTATTGGTAAAAACAATTGCTTTTGCCATTACCGCTGGTACTAGAGCAGGACTCCAGGGAAGTGCTAGCTATGCAGGCGCTCCCCAAACTGGAATAGTCATGAATAGTCTTGGAGTTGGCGAAGTAATTGCCGGAGACAATGCTAGCTTCCCAGTAGGAATGAAAGTCCAGGCTCGGACAGGATGGCAATCTTATTCCGTGCATAAAGCTAGCGAGTTAACAGGGATCCCGGAAGGAATAGATCCTCTGCACTACCTTGGACCACTTGGCATAAATGGATTGACGGCTTACTTTGGATTGTTGAAAGTGGGCCAGCCTAAGAGTGGAGAAACTGTAATGGTTTCAGCAGCTGCCGGTTCGGTAGGCCATATGGTGGGTCAAATAGCTAAGCTAAAGGAATGTAATGTGGTGGGCGTTTGTGGCACGGATGTTAAGTGTGAAAAGCTCATATCAGATTTAGGTTTTGATGCTGCCATCAACTACAAAGAGGCAAATTTTCGCCAGACACTTAAAGAGTCCACGCCAAATGGTGTAGATGTCTACTTTGATAATACTGGCGGAATGATATTGGGTTCAGCTTTATTCCGCATGAACACAGGTGGACGTATTGCTTGCTGTGGTGTTGTGTCTCAATACGATACCAGCTCACCCGAACCTGGTCCCAAAGGTATCCCAGGGTTATTGGTAAATAAACGCATTCAAATGCAAGGCTTTATTGTGTTCGATTTTACAAAAGAGTATGAGGCTGCCCGTTCAGAAATAATTGGGTGGATAGATTCAGGGAAATTAAAAATTTTAACCGATGAAGTCAAAGGGTTAGAAGCAGCTCCGACAGCGTTTGTTAATCTGCTGGCAGGAGGGAATATAGGAACACGTATAGTTAGTCTAGACTGAGAGTAAAGCTTAAATAGAGAAATCTTAGAGTTATTAACTTGGTTGATTTTCTACTGAGTCAGAAAGCACTTATTTTTATTCTCCAGTATAAAACTTACAGTTTCTTCCACAGACATAGTTGAATTGTCCACCCATAAACCTATTCCTGATAAAGTTAATACCAACTCTTTTAAAATCGCATACCTAATAGGGTTGTTAAATCTTGACCTTTTACTTCTTTGTTTATCCCTCTTAAGAACTATTTCGAAAGGAGGGTTTAAAGTAATAAGAAATAAGTTATAACCTTTCAAGCGCTCTTGGTAGGTAAGCAATTGTTCCTTACCTACCACTTCATCACAAATAGGTATAAATCCATGCTCAAGATAAGATGTTGCCAAAGCGCATTGATTTCTTATGTTCATATCAATTTGGAGGTTAGCTTCTTCTTGAGGAGTTCCGTCGGGCCAAACGTTTCCAGAAATAATTTGAGCTTGCAAGTCATCTCTGCTGATAACAACAGCCTTATCAAACCTTTTTGCTAGAACTTTAGAGGTAGTAGTTTTTCCTACAGCTGGAATGCCACTAATTATCCATACATCTTTCATTAAGAAATTATATATCTTAGATTTATTGCTCCTATTATTAATTAATCAAAGAGCAGTAAGTATTTCTTCTTCAAACTGATTCAATAGATCAGTATTTCCAGAAGGTATACCACCAAACATAATCTCAGCTATACCTTCTTCTTTAAATTCACTTATTCGATCAATAATATAGCTCTTCGATCCTGCAACCGTTCCTGGTCCCAACCCTTTAACAGCTCGGTCAATTAAATCTTGATCTTCGGTGAGATAACAAGGCATTAATAAAGTTCTTCTAATTTCGTTTGGATCACGACCCCAATCTTCACAATGCTTCTCTAAGATAGATGATTTGCTTTGATAGTGCTCCAGTGACATACCTCCGCCTGCCCATCCATCAAGGTTCATTACATCGCCATAACGAGCAAGGGTTCTAAGTGTTCTTTTTGGTCCAGTTCCACCCACCATAATCGGAATAGGATCTTTGAAACTACCAGGAGAAAGTTGACCTTGTATAATTTGATAATGCTCACCAGTGAAGTCAACAGGTTCGTTGTTGTGTATTAACTCACGAATTAACTGACAGGCTTCCTCAAATCTGTCTTGACGTACTTTCATCGATGGGAATTCCCATCCGTAGGCTTCGTGCTCTCTTTGATACCACCCAGCTCCTATGGCCAGCGTAAAACGGCCTTCGCTCACGGTATCAATAGTCCCAGCAATTTTTGCAACATGGGCAGGATTACGATAAGTATTGCCGAGGACTAAATTGCCTAAACGAAGTTTTTTTGTCATCCCTGCAACAGTCGCAATTGCTGAAAGCCCTTCAAAAGCTGTCAGGGCTTCTTGTTCACTATCCGCACCGGGCGGAATGTAATGATCAGCAAACCAAACACTATCCCAATTGCCTGCTTCCATTGCCATTACCGAAGCGCTTATTTCTTCCCAGCTGGTTCGATAAACATTAACCTGAACTCCAAAATCCATAGATCTAAGATTAATAGTTAATCTACAAAAGTCAAAGTTGCTGAACCAATTTGTTAGTCTTCAGACAAATCTGTCTGTAGCCTGACATAATTCCTATAATGGCTGTCTTCATTACGCATTAGTTCCCCAGGTGAACCCTGTTCGAGAATAACCCCATCTTCAAGAAAAATAATTTTGTCAGCATTGGCAATGGTTGATAAACGATGGGCAATGATAATAACCAAACGATCCTTGGAAGCTTCTTTTAATGCACTGACAAGGTACTGTTCAGTTTCAGGATCAAGCGCTGAGGTGGGTTCGTCTAAAATAAGAATTTTAGATTCCCTTAACAAACCTCTAGCTATAGCTATCCTTTGTTTTTGTCCGACCGAGAGTTTACTTACTGCAGATGAACCAAGCTTGGTTTCATAACCTTCAGGTAGAGAGATTATAAAATCATGTATTCCAGCAATTTTGGAGACCCTTTCAACTTCAGCCTGTGAGGCTTCAGGTTTGCCAAAACAAATGTTGTCAAAAATACTTAAAGAGAAGAGTTGAGTTTCTTGAAACACATAAGTAATTTGGCTTCTTAGGCTTTCTATTTTTATATCGCGCACATCAACACCATCGATGAAAACTTCACCTTCAGTTGCCATGTGATATCTGGGCAGAAGATAGGCGAGACTTGTCTTGCCTGATCCTGTGGGTCCTACAAAAGCCACTATTTGGCCTATTTTGGCTTCAAAGGAAACATCGTTAAGCGCTCTACGACCATCTGGGTATACCAACCCAGCACCCTTGATTTCAATATCTTCATTAATCGTGTCTATTCTTAAATGACCTAAATCTTCCTCAACTGGAAGATCCATAAGAGCAAAAACCCTTCTCATACCAGGAGCAAATCTTTGAAGATGAATCCAAAGTGTAGCAAAAGAAATTGCGGGTCCTGCCATCCACCCAAAATAGAACATTAAAGAACCATAATTACCTGGAGTAAGATCTCCATCTATAACTTTAGAAACTACTACCCAGAAGGCGATTGTTAAGATTAAGACTCCCGCCAAACCTTGCGCATTAGCCAAAAGAATTTCAACAAATACTGTAAAGCGAAAACGTTTGAAAGATTCTTTACTGTCAGCTCCAAACCTCTCTCTTTCCTTATCATCTCCTCCTAAACTTTGGACAGCCAGAATATTATCCATTCCCTCTTCAATCGTACTTGTTGTTACAGATCCTGAAAGTCTACTTTTTTCTTGTACTTTTCTCATTGCTGAAGAGAAAGGTCCTGTGATTAGAATATAAATTGGAAAGATAGCCGCTGCGCACCAAATGACTTCTGGAACATGAGGAAAGGCACTTATCATAGTAGCCATTGCCACTATAAATAATATTGTAGATAAAGTCGGTCTATTAATTATTTCGTAAAACATTTGATTGATAGAAGGAGTGTCATACATAACTCTATAAATAGCATCGCCAATCCTCTGATCTTCTAAAGTTGTGATTGGAAGCGACTGAATTCGATTAAACAACTTAGCTCTAATTAAGTGATTGACAGACTGAGTTAAACGAGAATTCATCTTATATTCGTAGTACCCAGTAATCCCACCAGAAAAACTAAAGCCGCCATGAGTCCAGTTGTCTTGCTGGGTAGCGGTATCATTGCCCTGCTGCATATCAGCCTCAGAAGTGTCCCTTTGTTCATTTGAATAAGCACCAAAAAAAATTACAAGCAAGAAAGAAGAAGCCGTTAACCAAATTAAAATCTCAATAGCTGACATATCCTGCATTAAATCCAAAATGGGATGCATGTATGCGGGGAAACCCAGATAACCACTTGAGCCATCAATAGGGTTGCCCAAAACAACGTGATCTATCATGATTTGTAAAGTCCAAGGGAGAACTAGAACAGGAAACATTAATGAAAGCAGAGTCAAACTCCATTTAATGAAAAAACGCCACTTGAAAAACCTTACAAATGACCAAGATCTAGCAATAATACGTAAGGTCTCAATAAAACCCATGTGAGGAAGATTTTCATACTCAATGGTAAGATCGCGAATAGAATTTTTATTGGTTTCTTCCACTTCTGCTTCTGCGTTTACATTAGTACTCATTCCGTTTCTTCCCCAGATTCCTTGCCGCTTAGATTAGATTCCGCGTCAACAAAAGACTTGTACCTACCGTTTTCAGTTCTCATGAGTTCTTCATGAGTACCATTTTCTATAATTACTCCATTATCTAAATATAAGATGTTGTCAGCTCTCCTTATTGTGGAAATACGATGTGTGATCAAAAAGATAACTCGATCCCTTCCCCACATTGATAAATTTCTCATGACTTGCTGTTCAGTAACTGCATCCAATGCGGCCGTCGGCTCATCCAAGATAAGTATAGGGGTGTTTCTTACCACCGCCCTTGCTATGGAGAGCCTTTGTCTCTGACCTGTTGATAGTTTTCCTCCTCTGTCACTTAAAACAGTATCCAAACCTTGAGGAAGGTTATGCACATACTCATCCATGCAAGCTATTTCAATAGCCTGATTAATGGTTAAATCATCGGCTTCAGGAGCAACGTACCTAATGTTGTCTCTGACACTTAGAGAAAATAGAACATTTTCTTGAAGAGCAATTGCTATTTTTTCTCTTAAGGAAGAAATCTGGAATTTAGTTAAAAGAGTGTCATCAATCTTTATTGACCCTGAAGAAGGCTCATACAGACGGAGTAGCAGAGACATCATAGTTGTCTTACCTGAACCAGTCGGACCAATAATGGCTGTGATGGTGCCAGGTTTAGCTGCAAAACTTACTCCCTCAAGTACTGGAACTCCTGATTCATATTCAAAATTGATATTCTCAAAACTAATCTCCCTTTCAGATTTTATAAATGGTATCGCATCAGGTTCATCTTCAATATCAGGCTCAATATCCAGAATATCGAATACTCTGCTTAAACCCATGGCCATATCCTGCGCCGTTAACCAAAGGCGCATAAAAAGCCTTACGTTATTTGAAGTCGTATGAAACTGAGTTCTGGCCCATTGGAAGGCTCCTAAATTCCAGACTACCCAACTAACAGCCATTAAAGCTATCAATTCATTCGCGTAGGTTTCATTTCCTTGATTTGCGCTATAACCCATAAAAAATTCACCTGAAAGTAGAAATATTGATGCAATGACAAACATTATTATCATTAGAAGTGCAACCAATCTACGAGATTGGAAGGCCGCATTCATCGCAATGACAGAGTCTCTTTCCATACCTTCCTGAATACGGTCTCCAGCATCATATGCCTTGATAAGTTTAAGGGCAGCAAAAGATTCTTGGATTCTAGATGTGAGATCTGAAGTGGTAGCCCTATATACAAGACTTCTTATTCTCATCCTTGGCATGGCCCATCTTGCCCAAAAGATTGTTGGAATAATCAATGACAACGCTATAGCTCCCATTGTAGGACTGAGGAAGGAAAGTAAGAAAAGAGCATAAACGTAATACCAAAGACTCAATGAAAGCTCCACCAAACGCCCTATAACGGCATTAACTTGTGCGCTGTCTGCATAAATTCTGAAAATTGAATCACCTGTCCTATGTCCACTGTGATAAGAGAGAGGTAACTGATGCCATCTTCTCACAAGCGCAATTCGCATGTTTTGATTAATTTGCTGCATAATCCAGACAGTGTAATAAGGAACTATCATCCCTATTGGAAGGTTGAAAGCCCAAAGGGCCAGCGAGAGGTAAACCCAGGACCACTTAAGGTCATGTCGTTGTTCTACGCTTAAAGTTTCAGTATTTTCAGCTCCCATTTCAGGCGCTCCAAACCATAAAGAAGAAGCAACCTCTTGTTGAAGAGGTTCAGACTGCAATAAAGACATACTTAGAAGGTCAGCTATTATTATTCCTAACGGTAAAGTGACTAGACCTTGAATAGCTGCCAGTAAATAGAGGTAAGTCAAATGAGAATGCAGTCTATAACGGGTTACAAGTCTTCCAGATTCAAACCGAAACTGAACTACCCACCCTAGTCCACAACAAAGAGTAAGCAGAATCCCATATATGATTGGTCCAGTACCGTCCAAAACTAAAATACACAGCAACAGAGTGAAGAAAGTGCACAATGCTAAGAAAATCGCTACAGCTGATTGTCTTACCCCACTTAAATTTCCTAATGCTAAGAGCCACATACTTAAGACCATAGAAGCAACAAATAGGTAAAGAATGCTTTCAGCAGTTCCGAACTCAATATTTATAAGACCCAATAAGGGTCCTAATATAGCAATTGCAGTAGCCAAAATCGGTGCGTAAATTAGTCCGTAACCATCACCAGCTAAAGGATCAGCTACTTCTTGGCTGGTTCCATGACTTCTGGTATACCACCGACCTAAAAAATAAGGCCTAACAAAAGGCCAGGACCTAAAAAGAAGGATAATAACCTCTCGAAGACCATGAGCATCTTCATCAACTGTCTTATTTTTTTCTTCAGGTATTTCCCCGTCAGTCAAAAATGGTAGAGCAACAGCCCGTTTAAAGTCTTTAGGATCTAGTTCTGATTTAGGTATGCGATCACTTAGAAACCACATCCCGACAGGTATAACAATTGCGATGATCATCATCCCTAAGGAGACGATGGCAAACGCGTTCATAAGATTTCCTCTCTTTTTTCCTCTTCTTGTTTTTCCCAGGTCTCGTACATTTGAAAATAACTTCCTTTCTTCTTAATCAGCTCTTCATGTGAACCCATTTCAACTATCTTTTGTTCATCTACCACAACTATTACATCCGCTCTTTTTGTGGTCGCTAATCTATGAGCAATTATTATTGCAGTCCTTCCTTGCAGTAATTTATCAAGAGCCTTTTCTATCTTAGCTTCATTCTGCTGATCAATATTTGAGGTAGCTTCATCAAGTATTAAAACTCGTGGTTTGCTTAAAAAAGCTCGAGCCAGAGCTAATAACTGTCTTTCACCTGAAGAAAGGGATGATCCTCTTTCATGACAATGTGTTTCCAGTCCCTCAGGAAGCCTTTTAATCATGTCTTCAATACCAACAGCTTTACAGGCCTCTTCAACTTCCTCATCCGTGGCGTCAGGCCTTGCAAACAATATATTTTCTTTTATGGTCCCGTGAAATAAGAAAGGCTCTTGAGGAACTATTCCAAGCTGCGTGTGAAGAGATTGAAGCGAAATATCTTTCAGATTTATATTATCAAGAGTAATAGAACCACTAGTGGGGTCATAAAACCTACATATGAGTTTTGCAATTGTTGATTTTCCAGCTCCAGTTGGGCCCACAAAAGAAATCGTTTTGCCTGCTTCTACATGCAGGGAAATATCTTTTAAGACAGTATGGTTATCTTCGTAAGAGAAACTTACATCTTTAAATCTTATATCCCCTTTTAACTCCTCGAGATTAAAAGCATTCTCTGACTCTTTAACGCTGGGTTCTGTACCTAATAAGTCTGCAAGTTTCTTAACTGCAGCATTTCCTGATTGGAATTCATTGTATAGTCCTGAAAGTTCGTTAATAGGAATAAAGAACCTTCCGACCAAAACATTGAAGGCAACTAAGCTGCCCACAGTAAAAGTTCCTTCTGGGCTTAGCGAGGGATTAACATCCTTAAGGATAAAAAAACCAGCAGTAAAGATTAATAAAGACGTTCCTGTTGTTATAAATTGTGTTCCCGAACGATAAGTTGCTTGAATTTTTGACGTGTAATTGTTGGCATCCCTATAATCTCCAACAATATTCCTATGGTTAATAACATTGTGTTTCATTCTGTTGAAAGAAATTACAAGTCGCATTCCAGACAAACTTTCTTGTAGGTCAGCCAAGACATCTGCAATTCTATTTCTGACTACCTCATACCCTCTTTCAGAAGTCCTACTAAACCAAAAAGTAAAACCAAACATTACCGGCGCGGAGAAGACAAGCAGTATTAATGTCAATTGAAGATTAAAGGAGAAAAGTAGGATTAAAATAAAAAATAAAGCCAACAACTGAGCTACTAAATTAACTAGGCCTGTTTGTAATAAATTTGAGAGGGCTTCAATATCACTGGTCATTCTAGTCAATAGACGACCTGCTTTCTCTTCAGTAAAGAAATCTACCGACAGTCTCTGTAAATGACTAAATACCCTGACCCTTAAGTCGTACATCAGTAATTGACCTAAACGTCCTAAAAACCGGATCCTTATACCGCTTATGATTACTGCTAAAAATAAACTTCCTACCCAAACCATTGCTACAGTCATTAAGACAGAGAAGTCTTTAGGCACAATAGCTTTATCGATGGCAACCTGAACTAAGTATGGCCCAACCAGCAAAAGCATTTCAGTCATAGCCACTAAAACTAGTGCAAAAATAAATCTAAACTTATAAGGCGCAAGAAAATTCCATAAAGTAAAAGTTTTAGAAGAAGGACTTTTGTGTGAAAACGTTATTTCAATATCTGAGAAATCAGGTTCTTTTTTTATCAATGCATTAGTTTTATCTAGCATTTCTGGAGGTATTCCAGCAAAAGGTAGGCTTGCTTCTTTACTCATCAAATCCTCCTTTAAATTCATCGTCAGATGAACTTTGTACGAGCATCTCGCTTATCCTTTTTCTATACTCATCATCAGTCTCTTCTTCATCTTGCTCTTCTTTCGTAAATTCTTTGGTTGATTGTTGTGAGAGAATTTCTGAATACCTTGGTTCATCTCTTAATAGCTGTTCATGTGTTCCAGAAGCAATAATCTTACCTTCATCTAAGACCAATATTCTGTCAGCTAAATTTATTGTTGAGAGTCTGTGTGCAATTAATATCGTAGTTCTTTTATTTAAGAGCTTAAGTAAAGATTTATGTATTTTGGCTTCAATTTTTACATCAATTGCGCTGGTTGCGTCATCAAGTATGAGTATAGAAGGATCAACAATTAAAGCCCTTGCTATTCCCAGTCGTTGCCTTTGTCCACCAGATAAAGTGTAACCCCTCTCTCCAACTATGGTGTCATAGCCGCCAGAAGTCTGTTCAATAAAATGTCTCTAATGCTAACTGAAAACAAGAAAGGTTCATCTAGGACTTGAGCTACATGGTAATGAAGATTTCTGACGCCCATATCTTGAACATTGACTCCATCAACAGAAATACTTCCTTTATCCACATCATAAAATCTTGAAAGTAATCTGATGATAGTCGACTTTCCTGACCCGGTTTGCCCAACAATGGCCCCGGTTTCGTCAGGTTCCACCTCAAAACTCAATCCTTCTAGAATAGGTTCTTCGGCATAAGCAAAATGAACATTCTTAAAGGAGACTTCCCCTTTTAACTTCTCGACTTCAACTTTATTTTCTTTGTCTTTAATTTCTGAAGTTTCATCAAGTATTTCGAAGATTCTTCCGGCAGAAGCTTTAGCCCTTTGTTCAAGCATAAGCATCCAACCCAAAAACCTAAAAGGCATCTGAATCATCATTAGATACATCGTAAAAGCGACTAAAGAACCCAAAGCAATCTCCCCTTCAATAACTAGCCAGCCACCATATACCCACACTAAAACTGAGCCTAAGACAGAAAGGTTCTCTATCAATGGATTGTAAAAAGCTGAAACATCTACAGATCTCACTTGTACCCATTGGAGTTTTTTAGCGGCTCGAGCTAGTAAATTAACTTGCATCATTTCCTGAGCAAAAGACTTCACTATTCTTTGGCCATTAACATTTTCATCCACTATTACAGCGACGTCGGCCTGCCTTGCCTGAGTTAACCAAGATAAGGGGAAGGTTAATCTTCGTAATTTAACGCTTAGAAAAAAAACTAAGGGGATGGCAATCATCGAAGCCAAAGCTAAGGTTAGATGCACAGAGAGCATGTAAATAGCAGCAAAAGCAAAGCTTAAGAGACTTGTTAATAACATAGGAGCAATCATCAAAAACATCTGAATTGTCTTTATATCGCTATTA
>LUQU01000104.1 GCA_001628005.1 SAR86 cluster bacterium REDSEA-S09_B4 | reverse complement strand
TACTTAAGAATATGGAGAAGGATATTCCTTTGGTGGGTTATGAAAAAAAACCTGTTACTGCCAATGCCTACTTCGGAGCTTGGGGGATCAAAGAAGCCTTGGATAAAGGAGCAGATGTTGTTGTATGCCCTAGAGTAACCGATGCTGCAGTTGTTATTGGACCCGCAGCTTGGAAATACAATTGGTCTAGAGACAATTACGATGCTTTAGCCGGCGCTTTGGCAGCAGGTCATATCATTGAATGCGGAGCCCAAGCTACTGGAGGAAATTATTCTTTTTTTCAAGAAGTCCCCTCCTTTTCAAAAATGGGTTACCCAATTGCCGAGATATTTGAAGATGGTAGTTTTACCATAACAAAACACCCAGGTACTGGTGGACTGGTTTCTGTCGGCACTGTGACTGCTCAATTACTCTACGAAATTGGTAGTCCTGCCTATATGAACCCTGATGTGGTGTCTCACTTTGATACCTTAAAGATTACCCAGGAAGCTGAAAATAGAGTTCATGTATCAGGATGCCGGGGAAGCAGTGCTCCAAAGACTCACAAAGTATGCATAAACTTGGCAGGTGGTTTTAGAAACGGAACTGAAATCCTTCTAACTGGTTTGGATATAGAAGAGAAAGCTAAATTAGTAACCGATTCCATTTTTGAGAATGTAGGGGGAAAAGAACAGTTTGATAAAGTTGATATACAGCTTCATCGAACCGATAAAGAGAATCCTGAGTCCAATGAACAAGCTCAAGCTTCTCTAAGAATTAGTGTGATGTCCCAAAATCCAGATCTCGTTGGCAGACTCTTCAGTGCCAAAATAGTTGAATTGGGGCTGGCTAATCTTCCAGGTTGGACTGGAAGGGGTGGTTCGGTACCAAGCGGTCACTATATTGAGTATTGGCCTGCTCTCGTTGATAGTAAATACATCACTGAAAAAGTTCATTTTGAAGGAGAAACCGTTGATGTTGTCCCAACTAGCCAAATGGACCTGGAAGAGATTTATTACCAAAAAGAACCTTACGAAAATAAATTACCTGAAATAAAGAATACGAAGAAAATTAACTTTGGTCGTCTGTTTGGTACCCGATCTGGGGACAAAGGGGGATGTGCTAATCTGGGAGTCTGGGCTAAAACCCCAGAATCTTATGCATTTTTATACGATTTTCTTACTGTGGAAAGGTTAAAAGAGCTTTTACCAGATGTATCTCAATATGAGGTAGAGAGACACGAACTTCCAAACATACTCTCATTAAATTTTTATATCCATGACATATTGCAAGATGGTGTTTCTTCTTCAACTAGGCTTGATGGTCAAGCTAAGTCATTGGGTGAGTATATACGTGCTAAAGAAATAGATGCTCCTGATTATCTGTTAGAAGCAATAGGAGGATAGATTATGAATACCGAAAAACTATCACTTGAAGGGCTGATTTTTGAAGCCACAAAAATTAACATTGATGGGAATGTTCTTACCATAACTTTAAATCGACCTGAAAGGAAAAACGCCTTAAATTCAGTGATGACCAATGAAATTAATTATGCCCTGGCCTACGCTAAACAAGAAAGATCAATTCGTGTTGTGGTATTAGCAGCTGAAGGAGATATTTTCTGTGCCGGTGCTGATTTAAGAAATATGTCTGGTAAGGAGAAACCGCCTGAGTCTGCTGTTCCCAGATTGGAAGGAAAGACAGATATAAGCCTTTCTCTTAGGCATTTACATAAACCGGTAATAGCAAAAATTCAAGGGTCTGTTTTGGCCGGAGCTCTATTAATGGTAACTGGTTTATTTAGGGTGATGCCTAAAAGAGCAGGATTAGACTTTTGTATGCGAGGGGAAGCCATCGATGCAGAAAAAGCTGAAGAGTGGGGGCTAATAAACCAATCAGTTAAATCTTCTGAGTTGGACTCTACAGTTGAAAAGCTAGCTTCTCAATTAGCAAATTTAGCTCCTACAACCATGCAAATGGGTTTATCTGCATACAACACACAAGATTCAATGAGTTTTGATGAAGCACTTCCCTTTTTACAAGAGCAAATAGCAGCATGTATACAAAGTGAAGATGCTAAAGAAGGTATAAATGCCTTTCTAGAAAAAAGAGAACCCAAGTGGGACTAGCTTTGTTCCTTGGTGGCTAAGTAGATACCTAGTAAAACTATAAAACCGCCTAATGCTTGCCATAGGTTGAGCGCTTCTGATAAAAGCAACCATCCATAGATAGCAGCTGCAACCGGCTGTATAAGCAATGTAAGTGAAGAAAGGTGGGCTGAAAGTCTAGAAATTCCGAAAGTGATAAGTCCCTGGGCTAAAGATTGACTTACAAACGCATAGGCTAAAAGAACCAGCCACCCTTGATAAGAACTTGGAAAGAGTGACTCTGATTCAATTAGACCAACTGGGAACAAGAAAATAGCAGTAGATAAAGTTGCAAAAAAGAGAGTATGAGCTGGCGGTAAGAAATCTGTTAGTTTTTTAATGACTAGTATGTAAGCTGCGTAAAAAATAGCAGCCACCAAACCTAAGCCATCACCCAATAACTTAAATGAGTCTGAACCACTGCCAGAAAGAATTACCAAACTCACACCCATGAAAGACAGTGCTAGAGCCCCAAAGAAAGCTGATCGAATTTTTTCACGCAAAAAGAAAAAGCTAATAAGGGTTACAAAAATAGGTGCAGTATTGGCCATGAGTGTCGCGTGGGCTACCGAAGTGAAACTTATTGCCCAATTCCAAACTGCCATGTCAGTCCCAAAAAATATTCCAGCCAGCCCTAAGGTCAGAAGGTTTTCTTTACTCAGATAATGTCTTAAAGGATATTGAGTTTTGGAATTTAATACCCAGATGTATAAGAAAGGCAAAGCTAAAAAAGCTCGGTAGAAGGCCGTTAATGAAGGACTAGTTTCACTGATTCTTACAAAGATTGCTGAAGATCCTAATAGAGCTGCGCCAATAAACAAAGCTATCAATCCTGTGTAAACAGATTTTGAATTTTCCATTAATATCTCTAAAGCTTAGTCAGTTATACTTCCATTATGGTTGAAAACCAATTGGATAACACTCAAGAAATTATCTCAGTGTCTGAGATAAATAAAAGGGCCAAGTCTATTCTTGAAGAAAATTTTCCTTTCGTCTGGATACAAGGAGAAGTCTCAAACTTCTTTTCGGCAGCTTCAGGTCACTGGTACTTTTCTTTGAAAGATGAATCTTCTGAAATTAGATGTGCCATGTTTACTAACAAGAATCACCATATTACTTTTGAACCAAAAGATGGTGATCATCTAGTTTTAAACGGTACCTTAAGTATTTTTGAAGGACGGGGTCAATACCAGATTATTGTAGAGCACATTGAATTAGCAGGTGAAGGCGCTTTATTAAAAGCTTTTGAAGAGCTTAAAAAGAAATTACAACTAGAAGGACTTTTTGATGACTCGATAAAACGCCAACTGCCTGCCTACCCCAAAAATATTGCTGT
>LUQU01000103.1 GCA_001628005.1 SAR86 cluster bacterium REDSEA-S09_B4 | reverse complement strand
CAACATAGTTGGTCTATAGCATCTTCGCCATCTTTAAACTTCGAGGCATAAACCTTGTTCATAAAGTTTTTTGCTGCTTTATTGCCTCTTTCGGCAGACAAAAGAAAATAAGTCTCTGACAAAGTTAAATCTTTTAAAATTTTACCGCCCTTTGCATAAAGAATAGCTAAATTAAAAGGAGCTTTTGAGTGTCCTTGCCTGGTGGCCTCTTGGAACCAAAAGACACTTTTTTCTAAATCTACATGAATACCTATACCAAGTGAATAATTAACGCCTGTGTTGTATTGGCTGACCATAACTCCCTGAGTTGCAAGGGAGAGGTCGTAAACAAATTCTTTTTTCTCTCTTTCAAAATCAGCAAAAAGCCCCACAGAAACTAGGGCACTAAAAAAAAGCAGCGGTTTTAAACTTCTCAAAATCTAATTCAACAGGCTTATTCCATACTGACAACAACCTTTCCTAATACTTTTCTATCTTCTAAAGATTTTATAGCTTCACCTGCTTTTTCTAGGGGGTAGGCTTCACTCACGAAAGGATTAATTTTTCCATCAGCATGCATTTGGAAAAGTTCTTCAAAATTTTCTTTGTTGATAGCCCTATCAAGGCCTGCAAATTGTCCCCAAAACACACCTATTATTTGGCATTCTTTAAGAAGGGTGAGGTTGAGGGGCATTTTAGGTATACCCGCTGTAAAACCTATAACCAGATATCTGCCATGTCTTTTTATTGCTCTTAAGGAAGGCTCTGCATAATCTCCTCCAACTATGTCATAGATCACATCCACACCCCCGCCAGAGATCTCTTTTATTTCATTAGACAACTTTTTCTGAGCGTCTCTGTCCATTTCTCTCGGATAGATTATTCCTTCATCAGCGCCTTCTTTTTTACATAAATCTAATTTCTCTTGGGAAGAAACTCCTGCCAACACTTTAGCCCCCATAGCTTTGGCAACGTGTATAGCGGTTATACCAAGGCCGCCTCCAGCTCCAAGAATTAAAATAGTTTCTCCTTCTTTAAGTTCCCCTCTTTGCTTAAGCCCATGAATAGTTGTTCCGTAATTAAGAGAGAATCCGGCTGCTATTTTAAAATCCATAGTTTCCGGTAAAGGCATAAGCTGTTGTTCAAAATATGCTCCTTTCTCAGCTAAACCACCCGATCCAATATTACCCATTACTCGGTCACCTTCTTTAAATTGAGAAACACCTTTGCCTACAGAAGATACTATCCCCGAAATCTCGCCTCCTGGGCTGAATGGGAAGGGGGGCTTAAATTGATATAGTCCTTGTACAATCAAAACGTCTGGAAAACTTATTCCAGTAGCTTTTATATCTACAACCACCTGGCCGTCTCCCGCTACAGGATCAGGCACCTCTTCTATTCCATGAGACTCTATAGGCCCAAATTCTTTACAAACGAATGCTTTCATTTAAATGCTCTCCTTAATTACATCTTCCTAATGATACGTTACTAATAAGTTTAATAAGGTCAAGAAACTTTATTCAAGAATTCTGCTAAATACTCCTCAAAAGGAGGGCTTTTCTGTGACTCCATCTTCTTTTGCTGCTCTTTTGATAAGGAAGCCTCTCTTTTGAATTCTTCTTCTCTAGAATTATTATAGTTTTCAAAAAAAGCTAAGTTCTTTTCTGCTATTTCCATGCCTAGCTCTTCATGTGAGACGTTGTCGCTAGTTAATCTTTCTATTACTTTACCGCTAGGGGTTAAATTTAAGTCTTCTATTTTCTCTTTTTGCGTTTTTAATGCTTCACTCCAGCGATTATTTTTTTCTTCGAAAACGAATGTCCCTGATTCTTCAGATGTGTGGTTCATTTCTTCAAGTAATTCATTCGCTAATTCACTTACACTGGCTTCGCCTCTTTGAGCATAAATTTTTAAATTTGGATTTCGTCCCTCATTGACAATTTTTTTATGATTTTCTTTTAAGAGGCTTGCCTCTTTTTTGTCGAGAGGCGGACTCTCTTTAGTAAAGCAAAAAAGCAAAAAAGCATCCAAAAAATCTATTTGGCTCCTATCTATTCCTATGGGATTAAAAGGATCCAAATCAACACACCTAAGTTCAAGATACTCTATGCCCTGAGAGTTTAAAATATTAATTGGTCTTTCACCTGATGGGCAGATTCTTTTTGGCCTAATTGTACTGTAGTACTCATTTTCTATTTGTATCACTGAAGTATTTAACTGGATTCTTTGTTCATCCGAAAATTCACCTATATTTTCGTAGTCAACATGAGTCTTGGTTAATGCTGTTTTCAAGTCTTGAATATATTCTTGAATTGAATTTATAGAAATATTGAGGTCATCTTGTGTTTCACTGATGTAGCCTAGGTCGCCCATACGTAAAGAAGTAGCTTGTTCTTTAAAATAACTTCCTTTGGCTGACCTCTCAAAGCTACTCAAATTTTTTTCTGTGAAAGTTTCTGAGAAAGCCGGTGAAGCTCCAAAAAGTAAAAAATATAACCATTCAAATCTTTTAAAATTTCTTGCCATACCAAGGTATATTTCACTTTTAATATCTTTAATTTCTTCGTATTTGAGGCCCTTAAAATCAGCTATCTTCAAGAAAAAGTTATCAGGAAAAGAGAAGTTGTAATGAATTCCTGCAATAGCCTGCATTTTGCTCCCATACCTGTGAGCCAGGCCTCTTCTGTAGACAGATTTCATCATTCCAGAATTAGAGGTTCCATATTCCCCTATGCCAACATCTTCATAAGCATCTATAGAGCCGGGCATACTCAAGGGCCACAAAAGCTCTTTATCAATGGACTTGTGCACAAAGGAGTGAAGGTCAGTCAAAAAGCTTAAACAATTGTCTACATCTGTAAAAGTAGGAGTTACAAGCTCAAGAAGGGCTTCAGAAAAATCGGTAGTTATGAATGCATTTGTAAGGGCAGAGCCCAGCTCATCAGGATGTTTTTTCTTGGAAATAGATCCTTGAGAATCTATCCGTAAGCTTTCTTTTTCAATGCCTCTTTTTATGGATTTAAGGTCATCCAAAGCTCCGGCTTCCCTAAGGTCCTTTAAGCTTAAATGCATGATTATTAAAGTTTAACTAGCTTTAGGCCCAGCCTCTACAATTTCTCGGGCTACATCGAATTTAGTAAAATTTTCGGTGAATTGGTTTATTAATTTATTCTCGTAAGATTCATATAGAGAGGGGTCCTTCCAGTTCCTTATGGGGTTAAGTAGGTTACTGTCTACTCCTTCTAAGGAAGTGGGCACCTGTAAATTCATACCTTCTATCTTTTCGGTATCTACGGAGTTTAATTTTCCTGTTTGAATTGCATTTATAATCTTTCTAGTTACAGGGATGTCAAAACGGGTTCCGATACCATAAGGACCGCCCGTCCAACCAGTATTTACAAGGTAAACATGACTACCGAATGCCTCAATTCTGTCCATAAGTAAATTGGCATATACTCCCGCAGGTCTCGGAAAGAAAGGTGCTCCATAGCAGGTTGAGAAGGTAGTTTTAAAAGCCTCTGTAGAGCCAACTTCCGTAGAGCCAACAGCTGCTGTATATCCGCTTAAAAAATGATAAGCGGCAGCTTCTTTACTTAAAATGGATACTGGAGGTATAACTCCCGAAAGATCACAGGTTAGAAAGATAACTGATTGGGGCTCTCCAGCAGAATTTTCATTAGCTCTTTTTTCGATATGTTCTCGTGGATAAACCACTCTAGTATTTTCAGTTAAAGAAGAGTCGCTGTAGTCCGGAATTTTAGTCTCTGGGTCAATAATTACATTCTCCATAACACTACCGTGTTTTATAGCATCCCAAATAACGGGTTCATTTTGTTGAGTGAGATCAATGCACTTGGCATAACAACCCCCCTCAAAATTAAAGACAGATCCTTTGCTCCATCCGTGCTCATCGTCTCCTATTAAGTCTCTATCAGGGTCTGCGGAAAGGGTTGTTTTTCCTGTGCCCGATAACCCAAAGAAAAGACACACATCACCCTCTTGGCCAACATTTGCTGCGCAATGCATAGGAAGAACATTTTTTTCCGGCAAAAGAAAATTTTGAACTGAAAACATAGACTTCTTCATTTCACCTGCATATTGCATACCTGCGAGTAGCACCTTTTTTTCTGTAAAATTAATGATTACTGCTCCATCACTATTGGTCCCATCTCTTTCAGGATCGCAAACAAATTCTGGAGCGCTCATAACAGACCAAGTTTCTTTATTAGATGGGTTAAAAACCTCAGGCCGTATAAACATTTGCCTGCCAAAAAGATTGTGCCAAGCCCACTCTGTTTGAATTTCTACCGGAATATAATGTTCTTTGTGCTCTCCTACATGCAGACTAGAAACAAAAATACCCTTTTCAGATAGATAAAACTCAACTCTTTGCCAGAGAGAATTAAACTTTTCGCTATCAAAGGGTCTGTTTACTTCACCCCAGTCAACCATAGACTCTGTAATAAGATCCTTAACAATAAATCTGTCCAGGGGACTTCGCCCAGTTCTTTTACCAGTTTTAACTAATAGAGCTCCATTGGCTGCTATCTCGCCTTCACCTCTGCTAAGGGAAAGCTCTATAAGCTCATCTTGGTTTAAGTTTTCCTGTATTTTTGCCATGGGAGTCGGGATGATTAAATGCGCATTATAGATATATATTTAACTTTTAGAATGCAATTTCTTTGAAATAAATAAAGAAACCATGGCATAAATAAATAGGGCCACAAAAGCTACCAGTAACCACCCTGGAATGCTGATACCGAGAAATGACCAGAGAACTTCTGCACAGTTTCCATCTCCACGAATAGCAAGCATAAAAACTTCCAAAATAGGCAGGGTTTCAAAGAGGTAATCTATATCCGGTCCACAAGTAGGGACTAGTTCGGGCGGAAGGTTTTGAAGATACAGTTGTCTAATTGAAAGCGATATCCCACAGACAATAATTGCGATAGTAAGGCCTATATAAGATCTAAAAATTATTAATGATTGGTTCTTGTGTAAGAAGCCAACAAGAGACAATAGGATTACAAGGTATACACAGGCTCTTTGAGCATAACAAAGCAGGCACGGCTCGAGTAACAGCATATGCTCAAAAAGTAGAGCTACAATGATTAAGGCGAGACTAGTAGTTCCCAGAAGTACAAAAATCCTTCTGTTGTCTGAAAATAACAAATCTAGCATTTAATTAGTGGGCTTGATCCCAATTTTTCCCTATACCAATTTCCACTTCGAGTGGAACTGAAAGCTGCGCTGCCTTTGACATAGAATCAGTTAAGATTTTTGTCACCTTTTCGGTGTCTTTTTCATGAGATTCAACTACCAGCTCATCGTGAACTTGAAGGATTAATTTAGCATCAATTTTTTGTTTCTTTAAGGAATCATTTACAGATAACATGGCTTTTTTCATTATGTCGGCTGCAGTGCCTTGCACAGGAGCATTAATCGCCACCCGTTCCGCAGCCTGTCTTCTTATGGCATTCCCGGTAGAAATTTCTGGGAGATAGAGCCTTCGTCCATAAAGGGTTTCAACATAGCCTGTTTTTTTGGCTTCGGTCTTTGTCTTGTTCATATATTTTCTTACTCTTGGGTATCTAGAAAAATAAATGTCCATGTATTCGGCTGCTAAATTTCTATTGATGCCTAATTGCTTACTTAGACCGAAAGCAGAAATGCCATAGATGAGACCAAAGTTTATTGCCTTAGCACCTCTTCTTTGGTCGGGCTCAACTTCTTGTAGATCAACTCCAAAAACTTCGCTTGCTGTACTGGAGTGAATATCTTGTCCCTCTTTAAAGGCCTTTAACAGGCCTTCATCCTTAGATAAATGAGCTATTACTCTTAGCTCTATTTGAGAATAGTCAGCGGATATTAGTTGATATCCGTTTGGGGCCTCAAACGCCTGTCTTATCCTTCTTCCATCTTCAGTCCTAATAGGTATATTTTGTAAATTAGGGTCTGAAGAAGAAAGTCTTCCTGTAGAGGTACCAGTTTGGTTGAAAGAAGTATGAATCCTTCCTGTACTTGGAGAAATTTGTGAAGGAAGCTTATCAGTATAAGTAGATTTAAGTTTGCTGAGGGTTCTGTGTTCTAAGATGATTTTGGGTAACTCATAATCCTCAGAAAGTTGTTGAAGAACATTTTCTGCTGTGGATGGCTGACCACCTGGAGTTTTCTGCAGGACAGGGTATTTTAGTTTTTCAAAAAATATTTCTTGGAGCTGTTTAGGAGATCCTAGATTAAATTCTTGACCAGCTAATTCATAAGCTTCAGTTTCTAGTTTTGTAATTCTTTCGCTGAAGTTTTTAGATTGAGCTTTTAGAACCCTTTCGTTTACTAGAGTTCCCGCCTGTTCCATGTCTGATAATACAGTTATCAAAGGTATCTCAACCTCTTCTAATAGGGTGTTTAAGACGGGCTCTTTAGCCAATCTAGATTTTAATTCTTCATGGAGTCGATAGGTTATGTCTGCATCTTCAGAAGCATAGTGAACAGCCTGGTCCATAGGTACTAAATCAAAAGTAACCTGTTTAACTCCTTTTCCTGCAACATCTTCAAAGGTTGTTGTCTTGTACTTCAAATAGTATTGGGCCAATGCATCTAAATTGTGTCTGGTAGCCGTGCTGTTTAAAACATAACTCATTAGCATGGTGTCGTTTTCAAAAGAAGCTAAATTAATTCCATGTCTAGTAAGGATATTTCTATCGAACTTGATGTTTTGTCCAACAATCTTTGTTTTTTTTGATTCGAGGATAGGCTTTAGCTTTTTTAGAACAACATTTACATCTAACTGCTCTTCTTCTTGGTGGCCTAGTGGTATATAGGCTGCCTCTCCTGATTTCACCGACAGAGAAATTCCCACCAACTTTGCATCCATGTAATCTAAGCCAGTTGTCTCCGTATCCAAGGCTAATAAGGAGTTTTTCTTTATTTTAGTTACCCAGCTTTCAAGCTGTTTAATTTTGGTTATAAGTTCATATTTTGACTCTTTTGTTACCTCTTCTTTTACTTCTTTTTCGGGTGCTTCTTCTTTTTCTAACCAGGCTTTAAACTCCAATTCTGTATAAATCTCTTCCAATAATTTTTTATTTCGTTTACCGACCATTAAGTCTTTTACACCAACTTCTAATGAAACATCTTTTTTTATGGTTACTAATTCCTTTGAGACATGTAGTTGGCTGAGTCCATTTCGTAGATTTTCACCCACCTTTCCTGAAATCTTTTCAGCATTTTTTATAATTTCATCGAGGCTTCCATATTCTATAAGCCATTTGACAGCAGTTTTCGGCCCTACTTTTTCAACACCTGGTACGTTGTCTGATGTGTCGCCAACCAGAGCAAGGTAGTCAATAATTAATTCTGGCTTAACGCCGAATTTATTTTCTACCCCCTTTTCATCCAGAAGCTCATTGCTCATAGTGTTTACAACCTTTATGTGCTTGTTAACAAGCTGAGTCATGTCTTTATCGCCTGTTGAAATAACAGTATCCAGACCTGCTTCACTTGCTTCTTTGGCCAAGGTTCCAATTACATCATCTGCTTCCACCCCCTTGATGCTCAAAAGTTTTATGCCCAAAGCTTCAACAATCTGATTGATGGGTTCAATCTGCTTAACCAGGTCTTCAGGCATTGGGGGCCTGTTTGCTTTGTAATCTTTATACATTTCATGCCTAAAAGTTTTACCTTTCGCATCAAAAATTACTGCAAGTGGGCTATTTGGATGATCTAAAAGGATCTTATTTATCATACTAATGACGCCCCTAATTGCTCCTGTTGGTTGATTTTTTGAGCTCATTAAAGGAGGTAGGGCATGATAGGCCCTGTAGAGATATGAAGATCCATCTATAAGGATGAGGGGGTTTTCGGTAGAGTTTTCTTCTGACATCTAATTTATTTTCTCGCTTAATTCTCGTGAGTCTATCCTTAACTCCTGCCTTGTAAACCTTTATGAACTTTTCGCTATATTTTTAGTCTTATTTTATACCTAAGTTAGTTAAATGATGGACGCCCCGGGTGTTTCCCCAAGATACTCGGGGCCTTAAGCCTCAAGCCAATCTCCAAGAAAATCTGTTAATACCTCCAAACCGATGCTGTTTTTTGAAGAGAAAGCTATCGCTTCTCCTATAAGGTTCATTTCTTTAATAGTTGAGTTCGCCTTTTTTACCTCTTCTTTAACTCTACTTGTAGAAAGCTTGTCTGATTTATTAAGCAATATTAAAAGAGCAGTGTTTGTTTTATGACACCAGTCTATAAGAGTTAAGTCTGATTCTTTAAACGGATGTCTTATATCCATTATTATTACTAAACCTCTAAGGCTTTTACGAAAATTAAGGTAATCATTAATAAACCCTGCCCATTCTTTCTGAGTTTTTTTAGATACTTTGGCAAAACCATATCCAGGAAGATCAGCAATTCTCCTCATCTTTTGGTCGTCTAGACTAAATATATTGATTGCTTGAGTTCTTCCAGGGGTTTTGCTGGTCTTAGCAAGCTTTTTATTTCTTGCAAGAGCATTTAAGACACTAGATTTTCCTGAGTTCGACCTACCACAAAAAGCTATTTCTATTCCTTGGTCCTCGGGAAGGTCCTTTAATGAAAATCCACTAAGAAGAAACCTTGTATTAGAAAAAATATTTTGTGAATTCATAGCTCTGTTTAAATTAAACACCTGGTAAAGGTTGGTATATAATCCTCGCCCGTATCACCAATTAGCGCAAGCATTTCTATGAATTTAACAAGGCTGTTTATTACTTTATTTGCGATCCTGCTTATAGGCGCTGGAGATATCCAGTCAGGAAAAGAAAAATCTCAAATATGCGCAGCTTGTCATGCAGACGATGGTAATAGTGTGGTGGGTTTGTGGCCTTCGCTTGCGGGCCAAAACCAAAAGTATTTATTGAAACAATTAAAGTTAATTCAGTCTGAGGAAAGATATATAGCCGAAATGAAGGGGCAATTGGATGGGTATACAGATCAGGATCTTCAGGACATAGCAGCTTACTATGCAGCTAATACAACTAAAATTGGGCAAGCCTCTGCTGATTTGGTAGATCAGGGTTTTAAACTCTATTACTCCGGTAGCCTGGAAAAAGGCATACCTGCTTGCACAGCATGCCATTCCCCCAAAGGCACAGGCAATAGTCTCGCGGGATATCCTCTCTTAAGCGGACAAAAAACTGAATATATTGCTAAAACATTAAAAGACTATCGAACTGGTGAAAGACAGTATTCTGAAGAGTCTGCAATCATGGTATCGATAGCCTATAAACTCGATGATAAAGAGATAGAAGCTTTAGCAAGTTTTATAAATGGTCTTTATTAACTCAACATTGAATCGAAAGCATCTAGCCTGGGTGCTTCTTTTATTATTTTTTTCTTGTACTCAAGCTGAAGAGTATGTAGAGGGAAGGCATTACCAAATATTAGATAATCCAACAGTTACAAGAAACCCCTCTAAAGTTGAGGTAGTTGAAGTTTTCTGGTTTGGATGCAATCACTGTTATTCACTTGAGTCTTATATCCAGCCTTGGAAAAGAAACCTTCCAAATGATGTAGATTTTTGGAAGTCACACATCACTTGGAATGCGCAGGCTGAAACACATGCCCGCTTATTTTATTCTGCAAAGGCTCTAGGGATTGAAGAAAAAGCTATTCCAGCAGCTTTTACAGCTATATGGAGAGAAGGCAGAAATCTTCTTGGTAATTCTGAAGTTGAATACTTCTTTAAAGGCTTTGGAATAGAAAAGGAAAGATACTTGTCTGTTTCTAATTCATTCGGAGTTAATAATGCTGTTAAACAGGCCAATAACAGGATGCGACAGTGGACTGTTACTGGGGTTCCTACAATTATAGTAAATGGCAAATACAAGGTCTCGGGTACGAGGGAGATTGGTACTAGTAAACTTCTAGATGTAGTAGATTTCTTAATAGAGAAAGAGAGAAGGTTTTTAACAAGATCTGACTAGGAACAGCTTTGACTCCATTTCCTCTTTGTCCTCTTTTTGTTCCAGCAAATAAGCTTGATTGGATAAAAAAAGCTGAAACATCAAACGCAGATGGTTTAATTATTGATTTAGAGGACTCAGTCCCACCAGAAGAAAAGAGCAAGACTAGAGATAGTCTAATTCAATACTTATCTTCAGAAGAGGTAAGCAAACCCTTCTTTATAAGAACCAATCCACTTACATCCCAAGAAGGAAGAAAAGACTCTTCTTCTTTTAGTGCTAAGAAAAAAAATTTTTTAGGTTTAATGACTCCTAAGATAGAAAGCTTGGACGAACTTAAGGACCTGCCAGACACATTAAAAATCATTCTCTTGGTTGAAACGCCTCAGGCTATTGAAAATTTAGATTCTTTAGCTTCGGACATTAGAGTTAGTGGAATAGCCCTAGGGGGAGCAGACCTAAGTGCTGAATTGGGCTCAGATATGGGTTGGGATTCATTGCTTTATTCAAGGTCTAGGATAATTTCTTATGCATCAATTAATGGTGTTTTTTCAATAGACAGTCCTTTTATGCAGATAGACGATTTAGAGGGACTAGAAGAAGAGAGCAAAAAGGCTAAATCTATAGGGTTTACCAGCAAATTCGCAATTCATCCGAACCAGATTGAAATAATTAGAAGAAACTTTCTTCCAACTAATCAAGAGATAGAAGAAGCTAAAGAAATAATTAAAGCTTTCGCTAACTCAGATGGAGGAGCAATTGCCGTAAATGGTAAGATGGTTGATGAACCGGTCGTAAAATTAATGAAGAAGAAATTGATGCTAGCTGGATTTAATCCTGACAATTAAAGATGATTAGGGAGAAAAATGGTAAAAAATATTAAAGAAATAGAACCCGGCAGATACAGGGAGACTTTTGGCCGATATTACGAAGATTTTAATATCGGAGATATTTACGAGCACAGACCTGGAAGAACAATTACTCAATCAGACAATACTTGGTTCACTCTACTTACAATGAACCAGCACCCTATTCATTTTGATGAGGAATTTGGAAAAGGCACTGAGTTTGGGAAAACTCTAGTGAACAGCCCATTTACTATAGCTTTAATGGTCGGGATGAGCGTGAGCGATGTTAGTCAAAAAGCTATCGCTAATCTGGGTTGGACAGACATTGTTTTACCCCACCCTCTGTATGTGGGCGATACTCTATATGCAGAATCCGAAGTTAAAGAGAAAAGAGAGTCTAAATCTAGACCCGACGACGGCATCGTCACGGTTAAAACAACTGGTAAGAACCAAGATGGTGTAATTGTTGCCTCTTATTTAAGGTCGGCCTTAATCCCGAAAGAAGGAACGGCTGTAGAAGATAAGATAGATTATTAATTTATCGATTGGCCTTAAAATTTATTTTTGTTATAACTGATACTTCTTAAATGTGATTGGGGGAGAAAATGAGCCAAAGTTTATTCGATACGGATACCGTTGATAAAAATGCCTGGCATTTACAGGGCAACTGGGGACCAGTAGAAAAAGAACTAGAATCTTCAGAGCTTGTTGTTAAAGGAGAGATTCCAGAAGGCCTTAATGGACTCTATGTAAGAAACGGTATGAATCCTAGGTCCGGCTATAGTGACCATTGGTTTTTTGGTAATGGAATGTTGCATGGATTTACATTTGAAGACGGAAAGGTAAGTTATAAAAACAGATATGTAAAAACCCCTTATTACGAGAAGGACTTGGATATCATGAGTTCTTTTGGTGACTTGAGTGCTTCGCCTGCTAACACTCATATTGTTAAACACGCCGGAAAGATATTGGCTTTAGAAGAGGCACATTTGCCCTGGCAGGTAGATGAAGAACTGGAGACCATAGGAGTGTATGACTTTGCAGGCAAACTAAATGGCGCTATGACTGCGCACCCAAGGATTTGCCCCAAGACAGGGGAGCTTTTGTTTTTTTCTTACTCCATGATGGCAGAACCTTATTTAACCTACTATCGAGTAAATGCCACAGGAGATTTAATTCAAGTTGAGCCCATAGAGCTTCCAAGGGCAGTTATGATGCACGACTGGAATGTGACTGAAAACCACGTTGTTTTTATGGACCTACCAATAATTTCAGATATGAACTTGGCAGTTGAAACGGGTTCTCCTTTTGGCTTTAAGCCTGAGTGTGGAGCCAGATTGGGGGTTATGCCAAGAGATGGGTCCAATAGCGATGTGAGGTGGTTTGAAATTGATCCTTGTTTTGTATTTCATCCCCTTAACTCTTATGAAGAGGGAAACAAAATAATACTCTACGTTTGTAAACAAAAAGAGGCCATGGTTGGTGGTTTTCAAGAAGTTTATGGTGGAGATACAACAATAGGAAGGCTGTGGAAGTGGACCATAGACTTAGAGCTAGGAGAAGTTAAAGAAGAACAAATAGATGATGCAGCCTGCGACTTTCCAAGAGTAGATGACAGAAGAACAGGTTTAAAAACAGACTATGGTTACTGCATGACATTGGATACGAATGCCGAATCTTTAACTCTAGGAAGTCATGCGCATAAATATGATTTAGTTAATAACAAAAGGTTTACGCATGATTTGGGTAAGAATGTAAAAGGAGGAGAGCCCGTATTTGCACCAAAATCTAAAGATTCTGATGAAGAAGATGGATGGATTTTGATGTTGGCATATGAAGAAGAAACAGAAAAGTCAAAACTATTGATAATAGACTCCAAAGACTTTGAATCACCTCCTGTTGCAGAAATATATACACCCCAAAGAATACCTTATGGAGCGCATGGAAGCTGGATGCCAAAATAAAATAATTTAGAAGGAAGGGACATGGAGACACATTTTGCAACTTTGTGGGAAAACATTTCAGATGTAATTCCAGACAGAAAAGCACTTATTTGCGGAAAGATAGAAAGAACTTGGAGAGAATATGATGACCGGGCCGCCAGATTGGCAACTCTGCTATCAAAAAATGGTTTAGGTGATGATTCTAAAGTAGGCCTTTATCTCCATAATTCTAATGAGTATCTGGAAGCTCAATACTCTATTTTCAAGATTAAAGGTGTTCCGATAAATGTAAATTACAGGTACAAAGAAGATGAGCTTGTTTACCTACTAGACAATGCAGATGCAGAAGCAGTTTTTTATCAAGGTTGTTATGCGAGCCAAATTGAGTCCATAAAAGAAAAATTACCAAAGGTGAAAGTCTTTATTCAGGTTAATGATGGCACAACTGAACTCCCTGAATTTTCAGTTGATTTTGAAGACTCCATATCCAATAACGATCCGATGGAAAGGCAGGAGAGGTCAGGAGAAAATATTTATATGCTTTATACAGGCGGCACAACTGGCATGCCCAAAGGAGTTATGTATAACCATGAAGGTTTTGTTAGTGGAATGCTAAAAACAGGAACTGCTTGGGGATTGCTTCCGATAGCCCCTGAAGAACTAGAGAATACTACTGGTTTTGATTTAGATATTGTCCCTGGGCTCGTTAAGAATCTAGAAGAGTCTAATGGTTTAATAGTCAGCTTACCTGCCTGTCCTTTGATGCATGGAACTGGTATGTGGCTTGGTGCCCTCATTCCTTTAAGTGTAGGCGGCACAGTGGTAACAATCCCTCAGCTCGGCCTCGATCCAGATCTTCTATTGAAAGAAACAGAGAAGCATAAAGTTAATAATCTGGTAATTGTTGGGGATGCGTTTGCAAAACCAATTAGAGATTCTTTAGATAAAGCAAAGGGTGAAGGCAATCCTTACGACATTAGTTCGGTCAACATGATGATTTCAAGTGGGGTTATGTGGAGTTCTGAGGTAAAAGAGGGCCTTCTTGCCCACCATGAAATGCTTTTGGTTGATGCAATGGGATCAACAGAGGGAGGTATGGGTGGCTCTATTGCTTCGAGAGAGAATCCAGCTCCAACTGCTAAATTTACCTTAAACCCCGGGGTTATAGTTATTACAGATGAAGGGAAACTTGTTGAACCTGGTTCGGGGGAAATGGGTCTGATTGGAACTAGCGGGTTAGTTCCAAAAGGCTATTACAAGGACGCAAAGAAATCTGCAGAAACTTTTAAAGAAGTAGATGGGGTGAGGTATAGCTTTCCAGGAGACTATGCTTTAGTTGAAGCTGACGGCTCTATCACCTTACTTGGACGGGGTAGCAATTGTATAAACACTGCTGGAGAAAAGGTTTACCCGGAAGAGGTAGAAGAAGCGGTAAAACGCCATCCTGATATTTACGATTGTCTAGTTGTGGGCGTGGAGGACGATAGGTTTGGTCAAAGAGTAGTAGCCCTAGCTTCTTTTAAAGAAGATAACATTGTGGAAGAAGCAGATTTAATTAGTTTTACTCGAGAGCACCTAGCTGGCTATAAACTTCCTAAACAAGTTTTATTTGTAGATGAAGTTATGAGAGCTCCTAACGGTAAAGCTAATTACAAGTGGGCTAAACAGAGAGCTGACGAAGAACTTTCTTAAGTATTAATGAAAGTTTCTGATGCCTTATCCCAAAGAAAATCTGTTAGAGCATTTTTAGACACCCCAGTAGAAAATAAACTGATTCAAGCTTTACTCGAGAAATCAGCAAGAGCAGCTTCTGGTGGTAACCTCCAACCCTGGAGAATCTTTGTCATTAACAATGACACCATGAAAATCTTTTTAAAGCATCTTTCAGGGTGGACTGAACCTGAAACACCTGCTTATGATATTTACCCTAAAGATTTAACGGAGCCTTATAAATCTGCGAGGCTCAAGGTTGCCATAGACATGTATGGTCTTCTGGGTATAGGAAAAGAAGATAAAGAAGCCAGAGTGAAGCAGATGTTAAAAAACTTTGAATTTTTTGGAGCACCAGCAGGATTCTTTTGTTATGTAGACAGACAAATGGGACCTCCGCAATGGTCAGATTTAGGTATGTTTCTTCAATCCTTTATGCTTTTAGCTAAAGAAGAAGGTTTAGATACCTGTCCGCAAGAAGCGTGGTCAGCCAGACCTGATAGTGTTTCTAGTTTTGTGGGAGCCGGGGAAGAGTTAATGCTTTTTTGTGGTATGGCCATAGGTTACATAGATGATACGGCTCCAGTAAATAACCTAGTTACTGAAAGAGAGCCGTTCGATGTTTGGGCTAAGTTTATAGAAAAATAATTCTTTTAAATTTCTAAGGGAGAATTTGTCTCTATATTAAGTTGGCCTTCAAGACCTGCGACACGATGTTGAGCGCTTTTAATGTATTCAGGGTCCGATATCATGTCTAACATAGCCTTTCGGTTTGGATATGTGGCAATTGCAATCAAATCCCAAAGTTCTTCAACCTCTCCCAGCATCAGTCGCGATACCTTTCCACTAAAGATAGGCTTTCCACCAACTTTTTCTAGGTGTTTTCTTACTTCCTGACCGTATATGGCATAAGCTTCTTCGCCCGTTAGATCAGTTTCTCTTTTATCGGGGTATTCCGCTTTATCTTTAAATTTAAGAAGATTGACCATAAAAATTGGTTGATCTTTATCCTTTTCAAGAAAACCAGCCATCTGCTCATCATTAGGCATGAGCGCATTCTTCACTTCCATAACCAATCCTCTCTTTTTCTATGCACTATGTCTCAAAACCTCACCGTTAGCAGCTCCAGTTAATTCACCGTCTATAAAGTTAATTTGTCCATTAACTACAGTTGCTTTATAACCTTTCGATCCCTGAACATATCTTGGAGCTCCACCTGGAAAATCATGGGCTATCTCAGGTTGGAGTTCGGCTACAGAGTCTGCATCAAAAACATTAACATCCGCTTTTTTACCAACTTCTAGAGTTCCTCTATCTTTTAGCCCAATAATTCTAGCTGGAGCCGAGGTGATTCTTCTTACCCCTTCTTCTAAGCTATAAAGGCCGGTCTTACGCACCCAATGCGAAAGCACAAAGGTAGCCCAACCAGCATCACAGATTTGAGACACATGAGCGCCAGCATCGCCAAGCCCAGGAAAAATTCTATCGCTTAAGAACATTTCGCCAGCAGCTTCTAGATTTTGGTTAAACATTCTGTAATTGAATAAGGTTTTTCCATCAGATTCATCAGATAGGTTTAAAAATAGCTCTGAAGGGTGAATGCCTCTTTCCTTAGACATTTCTGCCACACACTTCTCTGCTCCTGCAGCATAATCAGGAGTCTCTTCGTCTCCTAACCAGAAAACTAAATTGTAAGGCAGAGATTCTTTACTGCCTGAAGCTTCATTTATTAATTTATTACGAGTATCTGGGTCTCTAATTGCAGCAAGTCTTCCCTTGAGGTCCATTGCTCTAATTTTGTCCCATGTTTCTCCGGCAAAAGGCAATCCAGACTGTAGACCAAACATAAAACCAGAAGATCTGGGTTGTGAAATAGCCGTTATATCTCCGCCTTCACTGCAAAGTTCTTTAAGAAGACCGCGTACTCTTTTCCCCGACTCTAGATCAGGACCCGTCCCCATACTAAAAAGTATTCGATCTCTTGTAGTACTAGCAAGGTCCTTAAGTAGCTTAACTGAGAACTCAGGTTGTCCTCCAAAATCCAATACGTTTTGCATAAGGCCTCTTTTTTCACCCACTACTTTGGCTATTTCTAAAAGTTCTTTGGCTTCGGCATAGGTACCTGGAATCGACCTTCCATCTGGGCCAACATGAGGGGGGTATCTGTTTGTTGAAAAACCAACCGCTCCTCCATCCATAGACTCACCAACTATATCTGCCATTTTTTGAATTTCTTCGTCTGTGGCTAGTTCTTCTACTGATCTTTCTCCCATTACGTAATACCTGACTGCAGTATGACCCACCATGCCGGCTACATTGATTCCAAGATCAAACTTTTCAATGGAATTTAAATAGCCTCCGTAATCTTCCCAGTCCCAAGGAAGGCCACCAAGAATAGCCTCTTTAGGAATGTCTTCTACTGTCTGCATCATGTGAGCTATAAGTTCCCTGTCTTCGGGCTTACAGGGAGCAAAGGTAACTCCGCAGTTACCCATAAGAACCGAGGTGACACCGTGATGACTAACTGGTCTTAGTTCATGGTCCCAACCTATTTGGGCATCCAAATGGGTATGAATATCTACGAACCCAGGGGTGACTGTCTGACCTTCTGCATCTATTTCATGTTCGGCCTGTCCCTCTACTTTCCCAATTTCAGCAATAATTCCATCTTTAATAGCAACATCCGCGTATTTAGCTTCAGAGCCAGTTCCGTCTACTACCTGACCTCCTTTAATTAATATGTCATGAGTCATCTTTTCTCCCTTTGATAATTAAGCGCTTTCATAATAAATAAAGTAAAAAAACTGTCAAACACTAACTATTAAAGCCCTAGACTGACTATTTAATCCTTTTTACTCTGAATCTTCCCTTAGAGTTCTCTAGAAAGAAAGATCGCATATCTCCAGGCACAATACGAATAGTTTCTCCCTTTTTTAATCTAGCTCTTTTTCCTGAATCAGTAAGCTGCCAGGTTTCTCCGTTATCTAGCTTAATCTTGAATTTGTAGTTTATAAATTTAACGGACTCAATAGTTGCTGAGAATGGTTGAGATTTGGCCTCATTCTTTTGTTTTTCTACATCTCTCTGCCTGCTTATCCGCTTAACTCTCCTTTCAAGAGTTAGTATTTTTTCTTTCTGCTCCTCTATTATTTTTTCTGAAGATTTAGAAACTTTCTCTTCGGTTATAACTTCTTTTTTAACAGGCAAAGGCTTTTCTGCTTCTGGCTTAGCTTCTACCTCTAAGCTTTTGTTTTCATCCTTAAACAGAGCATCAAAGCATGCCAGTCTTTCCATGGGACCATCTATGAGACTACACTTTTTAAAGTCTTTAATTTCTTGGGCGTTTAAAGAAAGGGCTATAAAGGGTAGAAAAACTAATATTGTTGTTTTCACCAGTTTCGTCATTTGGTCATTAAAGCAGATATTTCAATTATTCTAAATAGACAGAATTGGTGGGCTAGGCAGGACTTGAACCTGCAACCTTCTGCTCCGGAGGCAAACGTTCTATCCAGTTGAACTACTAGCCCATGGACCGATTATAAATTGTATTAAAGATCACTGTCTCATTGTGCTTTTCTTCCTATATAATGGCCGCGCTTTTAACAGCTAACTTAAAATTCAATGAAAAAAACTGTTCTTTTTATTGCACTGCCACTCGCTTTAGCAACATTAGGTTTGGGAGCTTCAGAAGCAAAAAAAGCCATTGAAAAAAGAATAGCACCAGTAGGCCAAGTTTGCATTGAAGGCCAAGATTGTGCACAAGAAGTTGATCTTGTTTCTTCCTCTGTGGGTGGAATGAGAAGCGGTAAAGAGGTTTACGACACTGCTTGTACAACTTGTCATGCAATAGCATTGG
The DNA here is from genome assembly GCA_001628005.1 of SAR86 cluster bacterium REDSEA-S09_B4. Taxonomy (GTDB): domain Bacteria; phylum Pseudomonadota; class Gammaproteobacteria; order Magnimaribacterales; family Magnimaribacteraceae; genus AEGEAN-183. Next base: position 11,281 of record LUQU01000103.1, on the reverse strand, counting down.
CGGGAGCACCTAGGTTTGGAGACAGGCTCAGTTGGGGCGAAAGAGCAAATGAAGATTTAGATCATTTAGTGGAAACAGTAACCAATGGTTTGGGGGGGATGCCGCCCATGGGTATGTGTATGGACTGTTCTCAAGAAGAGTTAACTGACGCCGTGCAGTACATGCTAGATGCACTCGACTAAAAGCTTTCTAGTGTTCCTTCTAACTCAGACCACGAACTCACTTCTTTAAAGTCAGGCTTTTCATCAAGAGGCCAATCCACTCCTTTTTCATTAAACCAAATAGATTTCATTCCAAAATTATTACTCCCCTCAACATCATTTACGGGATGATCCCCGACATGACAGATTTCTTCAGCCCTGAAACCTGTCTGTTTTAACGCTTCTTCAAAGATTTCTGGTTCCGGCTTTCCTGCATTTATATTGGAAGCAGATATATTGAAGTCAAAGTAGTGATCTATCCCAATTTTTTTTATATCTGCATTTCCATTTGTTATCACCCCTAGAACATATTTTTGTTTTAAAGATTCAAGGACTTTTTCAACTCCTTCATAGAGGGTTACATCATTTCTGCCAGCAAAAAAAATTTTAAAAGAGTCCCTAGCCAATGATTCTGACTCTTTTTTTGTGTAACCCGATCTCATGGCGAGCTCTACCAGAGTTAATTCTCTAAGTTTAGACAGCTGATAGACCAACTTACTTTCTTGAGAAATTAGACTGTCTCTGATTTCTTTTACTTCGTCACTTTTTAGGAGATTTTCAACACCAGGATAATTTTCAATTAACCATTTATTGGTATCTTTTTCAGCTTTAAGTATGACAGGCAGCAAGGGCCACAAAGTATCATCTAAATCAAAGGAGATAGCTTTAATATTCATTTGCTTTTTCTATTTTTAGCTCTGGGGTGAGCATCATCATATACTTTGGATAAGTGCTGAAAGTCCAACTTTGTATATATTTGCGTAGTCCCAATATCAGAATGTCCCAACATTTCTTGTACAGCCCTTAGGTCTCCGCTTGATTCTAGTATGTGACTTGCGAAGGAATGTCTTAGCATATGGGGGTTAACCATGGGAAGCCCTCTTTTCTTGCTTAACCGTTCAAGTCTAAGTTGCACAGAGCGAGTAGAAATTCTTTTACCGTTCTTGTTTAAAAATAAAGCCTTATTAGAATCACTAGATATATTTTTTCGAACAAGAAGCCAGTCCCTCAAACTTTGTATAGCTTTTTCTCCAACAGGCAGGTCTCTCGTTTTATTTCCTTTACCAACCACGCGGCATGATCTCTCTCTGACAGAGATACTATCCATATTAAGACTACAGAGCTCAGAAAGACGTAGGCCTGAAGAATACAAAAGTTCTACCATGGCCTTATCTCTAATCTCAATGTCACCTTGCGGTTTAAAATCTAAAAGTCTTTTCACAAGATCTGTATCCAGGGCTTTGGGCAATAGTTGAGTAGACTTTGGGGAGCTGATATTTGCAGCTGGATTACTTTCTACAACTTCTTCGTCTAATAAATAATTAAAGAAGCTGCGAATAGAAGACAGTGCTCTTTGTATACTTCTTGCACTTAGATCCCTCCTCCTTTCTTGGGCAACAAACCCCCTAATATCATGATCTCGAACCTCTTCCCCTGAATCATGTTTTTCTTTTAAGAAAGTAAAGAAGGCAGTCAGATCTCTTTTATAGCTACTTATTGTATGGGGAGAAAGGTGCCTAACTACCTCTAGATGAGATAGAAATGGATCAAGGTGCCTGTCTAACATTTAAGAATTATGATTATCTATTAACCTGCTGACCACTTCAGAAACAAAGTCTAAAAAAAGAGTATCCTTATTTTCAGTATATTTTCCTTGTTGGGTGCTGCCCAAAGCAATCATTCCTTTTAAAGAGTTGCTTGTTAAAGGTATAAGAGCGACTTCCTTAATAAAAGTTTCGTCATTAAAAATAAATTTGGTGATATCCGGCTTTACTTCACCACAAAATAATTCTCCTGGTTTCATAAAGTCAGCTAGTTTATCTGCTGATTCAGCTGGATTCTTAATTCTACCCTTGGGGATGTTTTTATTGGACTCGGTAAAAAATATTAATCTGCTTTTGTCTTCCCCAAAATCTTTCTTAAATCTTTTCTCTAAAAGAGAAGTTATTTCTTCTATGTCAGAAGCATCAATAAGATCAAGGACTAATTTTTTTGTAAGAATAAAGATATCATCATTATTTTTTGCATTCTCTAATAACTCCATCAATTTATCTGTCGTGGAGTTGTAATCTGTTCTTAATAATTCAACTTGTCTTTGTATTAGCGAAACAGCTGCTCCAGACTCGTGAACTATTTCTATGGAATTCAATACTTCTGGGTTTTCTTTAAAAAAATTAGGATTTAAGATTAAGTAATCAGCAACTTCCTTGGCAGAAGGATTGGGTTTCTTTTTTTCACTCATATAAGAATACTAGTCTCTTCTAAGAAAACGGCGGGTCCTATAGCAGTCAACACTTGGTTATTAGGATCATATTTTATAGATAAGCTGCCTGTCTTAAAATTAACTGTAACCTCTTTTTGGAGGTAACCAAGCTGAACTCCTATTACCACAGTGGCACAAGCGCCACTTCCGCATGCTAGAGTTTCTCCTACACCCCTTTCAAAAACTCTTATGTCTACTTCGTTTGGAGAGATCATTTCAGCTAAGGTTAGATTTACGCCATTTGGAAAAGATTTAGATTCTTGAATACTTTTCCCCCACTTATCAAGCGGCATAGTGTTAATTCCTGCAGTGAAGTTGATGGCATGGGGATTTCCTAAATTCACGAACCCTATCTCTAAATTATCTCCCTCTAAGTCTAAAGAGTGAAGGCCTGAAGTATTTGATTTTGGTAATAATTCCTTGCCTAAGTTAGGATCAGAGATTCTTTGCTCTACGGCATATGTATTTTTTTGAGGATTACTTATCTTCCATATATTTTCCTCAATTCCAACCAACAATTCAGGTTTATTAAGAAGTCCTGTATCAAATATATATTTACCAAAACACCTAGCTCCATTAATACAGTTTTCGGCTTTACTACCATCTCTGTTAAAAATTGTTGCGCTGAAATCAAGATCCGGAAGAGATGGGGCTTCAATTGAGATTAGTTGGTCAAACTGGACCTGATTTTTTGCAACAAGCTTCTTAACTGAGTCTGAATCTATGTAACCCGATTGTCTAATTAAGTCTACTAAAAGTATTTCGTTTCCAAGACCCGAAAATTTGCTCGTTTTTAATTCAACTTGGCTAGACATCTCTTTCTTGTCTTAGTAAATCATCAAAAGTTTCTCTTCTTCTGATAACTTTGATTTCTTTATCTTCGATTAAAATTTCGGAAGACTTTAGTCGGCTATTGTAATTTGAAGACATAGCATGGCCATAGGCCCCTGCATCATGTATAGCCAAAATAGAATTTTCATCAAGACTTAACAACCTTTCTTCTCCAAAAGTATCACCGCTCTCACATACAGGCCCCACCACGTTGTATAAAAGCTCTTTTTTATCCGTTGTTTCCACCACAGAAATGTCATGCCAAGCTTCATAAAGAGAGGGTCTAAGAAAATCATTCATTCCAGAATCAATTACAGCAAAATTCAGATCGGGGGTTTCCTTTAAGTATTCTATTTTAGAAAGAAGAACTCCTGTATTTCCAGAAATGGATCTTCCTGGTTCAAGAATCAGATTAAGGTTAAGCGGCTCTAGAACAGAAATTATTTCTGATAACACTTCATCTATATTTAATTCCTTTTCTTCTTTATAGCTTATTCCAAATCCCCCGCCCAAATCCACACATCTCAAGTTATGTCCTTGCGCAGTTATGTGGGTTGATATTTCAATCAGTATATTTAAATTTTCGAGTATCAATTCTTTATCAAAGATTTGAGATCCAACGTGAGAAGCTATGCCTTTAAGATTAACTGATCCAGATGCAGTGGCTTTTCTAGTCATGGAATCCACTTTTTCTTTTAAAACACCAAACTTAGAGGTTTTGAGGCCTGTCTGAATATAAGGATGAGATTCAGAAGAAAGATCAGGGTTTATTCTAATAATGCATTCAGCTTGTTTTTTTAAATCCTTGGAGGTATTTATAATTCTTTCTAATTCTTCTTCTGATTCAATATTAATCGAAAATATACCTGCATTGATGGCAAGTCTAATCTCTTCTTCAGTTTTACCAACACCGGAAAAAACAATATCTTCAGGTTTTGCACCTGCTTCCAAGCATCTTTTAAGCTCGTTGCCCGAAACAACATCGAAACCACTACCGAGCCCCGAAAGTAACGACAGAATGTGAATATTGGAGTTGGATTTAACAGAGTAACAAACTTTGTCTTCTTTCCTTACAGAAGAAAGATAGTTATTTAAGTTTTCTTTTAATTTATTAGCAGAATAGACATAAACAGGAGTACCAAATTTTTTTGCTACATCCTTAAGAGATATATCATCTATAAAAAGCTGTCCTTCTTTTCGATTAAAGCCTTTCATAGGCATTACCTTCAAATTTACTACTTTCTTGAGGCAAATTTAAAGGTCCTCTGTGGCCACATGCGTTTATAAAAAGCAAAGATACCAGTGAGATAGTCATTAAGAGAGTGGTTAAATAGGGTTTCAATTTTATCTCCTCGAGCTTAACTCTCGCTTGGCAATATTTATCTGTCTCAAAACTTGTTTGGGAGACGTTCCGCCTATCGAATCTTTATTTCTTATAGCTTCTTCCGGTTTGATTAAGTTCATTGCATCTTTTTCTATAAGCTTTGAATATTTCTTAAGTTCTTTTAGATTAAGTTCAAATATTTGTTTTTTTTGTTTGTCAGCGTGAGCCACTATTTTTCCAACTAATTCATGCGCCTTTCTGAAAGCTAAGCCCTTTAAGACCAGATAGTCTGCTAACTCAGTAGCTGTAATATGACCTAATTCACAATCCTGTTTCATCTTCTTAGTATTTACAGACATTCCCTTAATCATTAAAGCCAATAACTCTAGGCTTGAATTAGAGTAATCTAAACTATCAAAGATAAATCTCTTATCCTCCTGCATGTCCCTGTTATAAGCCAGAGGTAAACCTTTCATTAGAACAAGTAAACCCATTAAGTTAGACATGGTCCTGGCCGAGCCTCCTCTCATTAATTCAGAGACATCAGGATTCTTTTTTTGCGGCATAATTGAAGAACCAGTACAGAATTCTTCTGGTAAATCAATGTAATTGAATTGAGACGAGGACCAAATTATGAGTTCTTCGTTAATCCTAGATAAATGCACACCTAAAATACTTATCGCGGATAAAAGTTCAAGAGAAAAATCTCTGTCACTGACTGCATCAATAGAATTATTTGAAATATCATCAAAACTTAATCTTTTCGCTAAAAGTTTTCTGTCTAATTTGTATCTATTTCCCGAAAGAGCTCCAGAGCCTAAGGGCATGCTGCTTGCTCTCTTTTTAGTATCTTGAAGCCTAGAAAAATCCCGATTTAGCATTTCATACCAAGCCATAAGATGATGACCAAAAGTAACAGGCTGGGCTAATTGTAAGTGAGTAAATCCAGGCATTAGATCACTGTGGTGTTTTTTTGCTTTAGCTAATAAGGAGCCCTGTACTTTTGAAATTAGATTAGATATTTCATCTATAGACTTAAGCACAACAAGCCTAAGGTCAGTAGACACTTGGTCGTTTCTGGATCTGCCTGTATGAAGTTTTTTCGCTGCATTTCCTGCTTTTCTTTGTAAAGCAGATTCTATATTCATGTGAACATCTTCCAACTCTTCTTTCCATTCAAATTTTCCAGATTCAATCTCCTTTTGAATAGTTTTTAGTCCTTTTAAGACTTTTGAGTAATCATTAGCTGTTATAACCCTTGCTTCCTTAAGCGCTTGTGCGTATTTCATTGAACCAACAATATCCTCTTGATACATCCTCTTATCTTGGTCTAGAGAAGATGTATAACTAACAGCCAGTTTATTCACTGATTCTTCAAACCTACCTCCCCAAGAAGGGTTAGTTGCTTTTGACTTTTTAATCACCATTAGTTGATTTCCAGATTTTTAACTATTGAACTTGTGGGTTCTTCTCTGTTTACAGTATAAAAATGTATGCCAGGAGCTCCAAAATGTAGTAATTTTTCACAAAGTTTCGTTATAACCTCTACACCATAACCCAGTAAATCTTCATTGTTAGAAAATTTCTCCATCCCCTCTCTAAGCCAAAGAGGAATTTGAGCTTGGCAAATTTTAGCCATCCTGATTAATGCTTCAGAATCGTGAATAGGCATTATTCCAGGAACAACTGGAATTGAGATCTGTTCTTTTTCACATTTGTCCATGAACTTAAAATATGAATCTTCTTCAAAAAAGAATTGAGTTATCGCACCATCTGCACCAGCACTTACCTTATTAAGAAAATTTTCAAAATCTGCATTTTCTGATTCTGCATCAGGATGAACCTCTGGATAAGCTGATATTTCTATCGAAAAGTTTTCTTCTTCTTTTTTAATAAACTTAATTAAATCTAGAGCATAAGGAAAATCACCCAATCCTCCAATGCCTGAAGGAAGATCTCCCCTTAGAGTTACTATATTTGTTAATCCCTGTTCTTTATAGTCATTTAGGATTTCTTTAATTGAAGCTTTAGAAGCGCCAATGCCTGATAAATGAGGGTAAGCTTTTTGCCCTAGGCTCATGATAGAAGTACATGTCTCAAGAGTTCCTTTTCTAGTTGACCCTCCTGCTCCATATGTAACAGAAAAGTATTCTGGTGAAAAATTACTTAACTTTCTTATTAAATCTACAATGCTTTCTTTTCCTTTATCAGTTTTAGGAGGAAAAAATTCAAAACTCGTATTCATGAAGCCTTCCCATAACCAAAATCAGATTAGTACTTGTAGATATCGGATTTAAAAGGTCCTTCTTTGGGGACATTGATATATTCAGCCTGGTCTTTTGATAATTTTGTAATGGTTCCGCCGAATCCTTCTACCATATAGCTTGCAACTTCTTCATCTAGTTTTTTAGGCAGAACTTCAACTTTTATAAGCTCTTGTTTGGCTTCGCTATCGTTTAAGGAAGCAAATTTCTTTTCATACAAATACATTTGAGCCAAGACTTGGTTTGCAAATGATCCATCCATAATACGAGAAGGGTGTCCTGTTGCGTTTCCTAAATTAACTAACCTTCCTTCAGAAAGCAGCAGCAGATAGTCATCGCTTTCTAGATTAGGTGCTTTACCAGCTTTTGTGTCTCTAAAGATTTTATGAACTTGGGGTTTAACCTCTTCCCAGGCCCACTCATCTCGCATGAATTGGGTATCTATTTCAGTATCAAAATGACCAATATTACAAACCACAGCTCCTTTCTTTAGAGCACCCAACATATATTTATCGCAAACTTTGTAGTTACCTGTAGTGGTGACTAGTAGGTCTGTGTCTTCAAGTAGTGCTGTATTAATTGCATCAGGGTTGTCTTTATTTTCTCCTTCTTTATAGGGAGAAACTAATTCATATCCATCCATACAAGCCTGCATGCCACAAATAGGATCAATTTCACTAATTCTAACTATCATCCCTTCTTGTTTTAAACTTTGTGCTGATCCCTTACCAACATCACCATAGCCAATCACTAAAGCTTTTCTTCCCGCTAAAAACATGTCAGTTCCTCTTTTGATTCCATCATTCAGACTGTGACGTGTGCCATATTTATTATCATTCTTCGATTTGGTTACAGAATCATTAACATTTATTGCTGGTACTTTTAATTTATTCTCTTTTATCATTTCATGAAGTCTAACAACACCGGTTGTGGTTTCTTCAGTTATGCCATGTACTCTATCTAAGATCTCAGGATATTTATCATGTGCCATAGCTGTTAAATCACCTCCATCATCTAAGATCATGTTCGCATCCCAAGGCTCTCCATCTTTAAGGATTGTTTGTTCAATACACCAATCAAATTCTTCTTCTGTTTGACCTTTCCAGGCAAATACAGGAACTCCAGACTTGGCGATAGCAGCGGCAGCGTGATCTTGAGTAGAGAAAATATTACAGCCTGACCATCTAACTTCCGCACCCAAACTCGTTAATGTTTCTATCAAAACAGCAGTTTGTATAGTCATGTGTATGCAGCCTAATATTCTGGCTCCTTCAAGGGGTTTTTCAGCAGCATATGTTTCTCTTAGCTTCATAAGAGCTGGCATTTCAGATTGAGCAATTACAATCTCTTTTCTTCCCCAATCAGCAAGGGAAATATCTGCTACTTTAAAATCTTGTTTCTCGTTAACCATTTTCTTTCCTTAAAATTAAGAAGCTTTTAATGCTTCAGCTTTATCAGTTTTCTCCCAAGTGAAGGCATCTTCTTCTCTGCCAAAATGCCCATAGGCTGCAGTTGATTGGTAGATTGGTCTTTTTAAATCTAGCATTTCTATTAATTGCTTGGGCCTCAAATCAAAATGTTCCCTAATTAAGCTTGATATTTCTTCTTCTTCTAGGATTGCAGTTCCAAAAGTATTCACACTAATTGAAGTGGGCTGAGCCACTCCAATTGCATAAGAAACTTGTATTTCACATTTTTCAGCTAAACCAGATGCAACTATATTTTTAGCTACATACCTACCTGCATATGCAGCTGAACGGTCAACTTTTGATGGATCTTTACCTGAAAAGGCGCCGCCACCATGTCGAGCCATGCCCCCATAGGTATCAACTATAATTTTTCTACCTGTGACACCACAATCCCCTTCAGGACCCCCAACTTCAAATTTTCCTGTTGGATTTATAAAAAAATTAGTTTCTTTATTAAGCCAATTCTGAGGTAGTACAGGTTTAATAATTTCCTCCATAACCCCTTCTTTTAAATCTTTTTGAGAAATTTCTGGATCATGCTGTGTTGAGAGCACCACTGCTGATATAGATTCAGGTTTCCCGTCATCGCCATAGACAAAGCTGACTTGACTTTTAGCATCGGGTCTCAGCCAATTTAATTTCCCTGATTTTCTAATAAAAGCTTGCTGTTCAACTAGTCTATGAGAATAAGTAATAGGAGCGGGCATTAAAACTTCAGTTTCATTAGTAGCATAGCCAAACATCAATCCTTGGTCACCAGCACCTTGTTCTTTGTCTTCCCCTTCACCTTCATTTACGCCTTGAGCTATATTGGTAGATTGTTTTCCAAGGACATTGATGATTTCACAAGTGTTGCCATCACACCCAACTGAAATATCGTTATAACCAATATCACATATAACCTTTCTTGTAACAGCCTCTAAATCTGGATCAGATTTACTGGTAATTTCTCCTGCTAAAACAACCAAGTTATCTTTTACTAGGGTTTCGCAGGCAACCCTTGATTCTGGGTCGTCTTTAAGCATAGCATCTAAAACAGCATCTGATATCTGATCCGCCATTTTATCTGGATGACCTTCAGAAACAGATTCTGAAGTAAAAACTTTATATTCAGACATATTCTTCTTTTATCTCCATGAAAAAGGACCGGCATTCTACCCTTTATTTAAGGGTTTTATCCAATTTTAGGCCTATAAATGTATACACTCTTTTTAGAATCGGACAAAATACTGTCCCAAATAGTACATATGCCCGAAAATAGTAAATTAGCAAACGCCATCAGAGTTCTTTCTATGGACGCTGTTGAGAATGCCAAATGTGGTCATCCTGGCATGCCCATGGGCATGGCAGATATAGCTGAGGTTCTTTGGAGGAACCATCTTAAACACAATCCCAATAATCCTAAGTGGGCTAATAGAGACAGATTCGTTCTTTCTAATGGGCATGGTTCTATGTTGCTTTACAGCCTGCTTCATTTAACAGGCTACGATCTTCCAATGGAAGAAATTAAAAATTTCAGGCAATTGGGCTCTAAAACCCCAGGCCATCCTGAGTTTGGGATCACTCCAGGAGTAGAGACTACAACAGGCCCATTAGGGCAAGGACTAGCCAATGCAGTTGGGATGGCTATAGCTGAGCAATTGCTCTCTTCAAGGTTTAATAAAACAGATTTTACTATAGTGGATCATCTTACTTACGTGTTTTGTGGAGATGGTTGTCTTATGGAAGGGATAACTCACGAAGCATGTTCTTTAGCCGGTACTCTGAAGCTCGGTAAACTAATTGTCTTCTATGATGACAATGATATCTCGATTGATGGTGAGGTCTCTGGATGGTTTACCGAAGATATCCCAAAAAGGTTTGAATCTTATGGTTGGCATGTAATTCCTAATGTAAATGGTCATGATTCTAACCAGATTGATAAAGCGCTTATAGAAGCTAAAAAAAATCTAGATCAGCCAACAGTAATTTGCTGCAAGACTGAGATAGGTAAGGGATCGCCAAATAAAGTGGGGACTGCCAGTGCCCATGGCTCTGCTCTCGGAGAAGAAGAAGTGGCATTAGTTAGGGAAGAACTGAATTGGGAACACCCCGCTTTTGTTATCCCTGAAGAAATCTATTCAAGTTGGGATGCAAAAGATTTGGGGAATAAAGTAGAAGGAGATTGGAATAACTTATTCAAAGAATATAAAACAAAATATCCAGATTTAGCTGGTGAATTTGAAAGATCATTATCCAATGACTTACCTAATGATTTCTTAGATCAAATTGATGAATTCATTAATAATCAACAAGAGAACCAAGAGGATATGGCTTCAAGAAAGTCTTCTGAAGTAGTTCTCAATTTTTTAGGCCCTTTACTACCTGAGTTAGTGGGCGGATCGGCAGATCTAAGCGGATCCAATAACACGAGATGGGCTGGGACAAAAGCCATTAACGAATCAATGAACAATGGAAATTATTTATATTATGGAGTGAGAGAGTTTGCGATGACAGCCATTGTTAATGGAATGGTTTTACACGGGGGAGTTAAGCCTTATGCGGGAACTTTTCTTACATTTTTAGATTATGCAAGGAATGCAGTCAGGTTAGCTGCCCTAATGGAGATACCCTCCATATTCATCTATTCTCATGATTCAATAGGTGTGGGAGAAGACGGTCCTACTCACCAGCCTATAGAGCACCTAACAAGCCTCAGATCTACCCCTGGCCTTGAAACTTGGAGACCTTGCGACACTGTTGAAACAGCAGTTTCATGGAAAGCAGCTCTCTTGAATAAGAAAAATCCCACAGCCATTATTCTTTCAAGACAAAGCTTGAAAGCTCAAGATAGAAGCCAAGAACAAAAGCGTGATATAGAAAAGGGAGGTTATATTCTCCATGACTCTGAGAAAAAACCAGACCTAGTGATCATTTCTACAGGTTCTGAA
>LUQU01000102.1:3025-3775 GCA_001628005.1 SAR86 cluster bacterium REDSEA-S09_B4 | reverse complement strand
GTTATATCCCATAGATTGAAAAGTTTTCCTAATAGAAGTGTGCAAAATATCCTCTGAAGTTCTAATTTTTCTGCTTAAGGAGCTTTGAGGTATCTTGTTATAACCTTCTAATCTGGCAATCTCTTCAATTAGATCTGCTTCGATCTTTAAATCAAATCTCCAAGAAGGTACTTTTACTTTTAGATTATTACTATTGGATACTGAGTTTCTTAACCCAAGACTCATAAGATCCTTCTTAACAGTGGATTGAGTTAAATTCGTACCAAGAATCTTATTAAGATTTTTGATGTTAAGAATGATGTCCTTATTTTTAGGTATAGAAGATTTTCTGATAAATTCCTGTATTGGAGAAAAATCACTGTCCAAGGTTTCATTTATTAATGAACTGGCTCTTTTTATAGCCAAAACTTGTAATTCAAAGTCAACACCACGCTCAAATCTAGTTGAAGCGTCAGTTTGAATTGAAAATTTTCTTGCTCTTCCTCTAATGGCTGCCGGCGTAAAAAAAGCGCTTTCGAGGTAAATAGACTGTGTCTTACTAGATATCCCTGTTTCAAGACCGCCCATAATCCCAGCTAATGCCACAGGTTTTTTCTGATCTGCTATTACAAGGCTCTTTTCATCTAGCGAAAGTTTAGTTTCATCTAAAAGAGTTATCTTTTCTTTTTCTTTAGCAAATCTAACTTGTAAATTACCTTCAAGCTTGTCAGCTTCAAATGCATGAAGAGGCTGGCCTAACTCCAATAAAAC
>LUQU01000102.1:0-2954 GCA_001628005.1 SAR86 cluster bacterium REDSEA-S09_B4 | reverse complement strand
AGGGCTTTTAATAGAGTTTTTTATATTATCAATTTTAGGTAATGTAAGAGGCAGATTATTCGCAGCAGCTACTTCTCTTGCTATCCCTAAAATGCTAAAACAGTCGCCTCTGTTTGGAGTCAGATCAAGTTTTATAATAGCGTCTTTACCAGTTAAGTTAGATTCATATGGCTTGTAGTTGTCTACTTCCAATCCAAGCATAGTTAGCTGCTCACAGAGTTCCTCATCAGAAATCTTAAAGTCAACAAATTCTCTTAACCAGTTCCTACTGAATTGCATTTGTATCTACTTAAATTGTTTCAAAAATCTTAAATCGTTTTCAAAAAATGACCTTAAATCAGGTATATCATATTTAAGCATTGCCATTCTTTCAGGACCTAACCCAAAAGCAAAACCTGAATACCTTTTAGAATTAATACCCGACATATCTAAAACATTTGGATGTACCATTCCACAACCTAGAATTTCTAACCACCCCTTTTTCCACTTTATATCTACTTCAGCAGAAGGTTCAGTGAAAGGAAAATATGAAGGCCTAAATCTAAGATCCATTTCCTTTCCAAAAAAATTGTTAATAAAATCACTAAGCATTCCTTTTAAAACTGAAAACGAGGCATTTTCTTCAATAACCAGACCTTCAATCTGATGAAACATTGGCGTGTGGGTTAAATCAGAATCTTTTCTGTAAACTCTACCTGGGCAAATTATTCTAATCGGCGGACCTTGTTTTTCCATGGTCCTTACTTGTACTGGTGAAGTATGTGTCCTTAATAGAACACCATTATCTAGATAGAAAGTGTCATGCATATCTTTTGCAGGATGATCGTCCGGTATGTTTAAGGCTTCAAAATTATAGTATTCCGTTTCAGCTTCAGGACCTGAATGTACATCAAAACCCATAGAAACAAAGAAATCTGAGATTTCCAATATTGTTGAGGTTACAGGGTGAAGGGTTCCTAGCTCATTTTTAATTCCAGGTAAGGAGACGTCTAAAGAGTCTCTCTTTAGCTCTTCAGAGAATGTTTTTTCTTTTAAGTAGTCCCGCCTAGATTGAAAAATTATTTCAAGACTACTTTTCAATTCATTTAGCGCTTTACCTGACTTTTTTCTTTGATTTTGTGGAAGTCCACCTAAGTTCTTAAGGAGCAAATTAATTTCTCCATTTCGACCTAAGAGATTAATATAATTTTCTTCTAAGGTTCTTAAATCCTTAGCACTTTTAAGTTTGGATTTAGATTTCTTTGATAAAGAAGATATATTCAAGCCTTGACCTCCTGAGATAGACTTTATTATAGAGAATATATGTCTATGTAGGAGACTATGAGTCTAAAAAATTATTATGCAGCTAAATTAGATTTAGCTTGTTCCGCAAGAATAGAAAACCCTTCTTTGTCATTAACCGCTAAATCAGCTAGTGTTTTTCTATCAAGTTCTATATTAGCCTTCTTGAGGCCTGCTATAAGCTTGCTATAAGAAATACCATTTTCCCTAGCAGCGGCATTTATTCTTACTATCCATAAAGATCTAAAGACTCTCTTCTTTTGCCTCCGATCTCTATAGGCATACTGCCCTGCCCTCATTACAGCTTGCTTTGCTACTTTATAGGTTCTACTCCTAGCTCCTCTATAGCCTTTCGCTTGCTTGAGAACTTTTTTGTGACGTTTTTTTGCTTGTACGCCTCTTTTTACTCTTGCCATTTTTAAATTAAACCTTTTCTTTTAGCATTCTAGCGACTTTGTTTTGATCTGCTTTTGATAATGGAACTGTACCTCGCAACTGTCTTTTATTTTTAGTTGTTCTTTTAGTAAGGATGTGACTTTTACCGGATCTCTTTCTTTTAAGTCCGCTTCCAGTTTTTTTAAATCTCTTGCTGGCGCCACTGTGTATCTTTAATTTTGCCATTTCTCTTTATTTCTTATTTGGAGCCATCATCATTACAAGTTGTCTTCCTTCTAGGGTAGGAAACTGTTCGACATTTGCTATGCTCTCTAAATCTTCTTCTACTCTTTTCAATAAATTCATACCTATATTTTGATGTGCCATTTCTCTTCCTCTAAACCTTAAGGTTACTTTTGCTTTGTTTCCTTCTTCTAAAAAATTTTTTATTTTGCTAACCTTGATTTGATAATCATTTTCTTCAGTAACAGGCCTAAATTTAATTTCTTTAATAAGAACCCTCTTTTGCTTCTTCCTAGAAGCTGATTTTTGTTTTTTTGAGTCAAAAATATGTTTTCCATGATCCATCAATTTACAAACTACCGGATCTCCTTCCTTGGCCATTTGTACTAAATCTAGAGACGATTCCTTCGCTTTATCTAAAGCCTCTTCTAAAGAAAGAATCCCTATTTGCTCTCCTTCACTGCCTATAAGCCGAACCTTATTAGCATTTATCTCGTCATTTATTGGCAAACGTTTAGGTTTTTTACCAAAGTTTCTTCTTATAGCTATTACTTACTCCTATCTTATTTTTTATTTTTAACATCCTTGGACAACATGCTTGAAAATTCTTTCACAGACATAGAACCCAGATCTTTAGCACCCCTTGCACGCACTGATATTGTATTTTCTTTCAATTCTCTATCCCCTACTACTAATAAATACGGGACCTTATGCATAGAGTGGTCGCGAATTTTATAAGTGATCTTCTCATTCCTCAAGTCACTTTTTACTCTAAATCCATTTTTCTTGAGAGAATCTCTTACTTCTTTGGCAAATTCTGAGTGTTTATCAGTAATATTCATTACTACAACTTGAATTGGGCTTAACCAAACCGGAAGTGATCCTGCATAGTGTTCTATCAAGATTCCTATAAATCTTTCAAATGACCCTAATATGGCACGATGCAACATAACAGGTCTGTGTTTAGCTCCATCTTCACCCACAAACTTTGTATCTAATCTTTCGGGAAGATTAAAGTCTGCTTGTAAGGTACCACATTGCCATTCTCTTTGAAG
>LUQU01000101.1 GCA_001628005.1 SAR86 cluster bacterium REDSEA-S09_B4 | reverse complement strand
GGTAACGAGTCCAATTACTAGAAGCCCTTCCCTTATAAGAATTTTCAGGGCATTAGTTGCAGCTCCAGTGACCTGCATGACATTGAATGTAATTCGAGAAACTAAATGGCCTGAACTTCTAGTATCAAAAAAAGAACTTGGTAAAACAGGTATCTTGTTGAAGAGATCAGTTCTTAATTCATGAACTAATCTATTAGAGATAGAGGATAAAAGGTAGTTACCTACAAAAAAACTTACCCCCCTAATTAGAGCTATTAAAATCAACAATAAGGGCCATATCAATCTTAAATCATCAGATGGGTTATCTACGTAATCAATAACACGTTTTAACCATTCAGCAAATGCTACTTGTGAACCTGCAAAAACTGCAAACCCTAAAATACTTATTAAGAACTGAGGAAAATAAGGTAATACATAGGAAATAAGCCTTCCATAGATCTTAAAATCAGAAGGTTTTGTTTTATTTAAAAGATCTGAACTTTCCACTGCTGTACCTACAAACTAAATATTCTGTCCATCTTAGATGATAAAGAAACATCATGAGTAGCAATGATTAAACTAACCTTTAATTCCTGAGATAACTCCAAGATAGTTTCTACTGTGTTAAGAGCATTATAATTATCTAAATCGCCAGTAGGTTCATCCATGATTAAACAGGAGGGTGAATTAGATAGAGCCCTAGCAACTGCAACCCTTTGCCTTTCTCCGCCAGATAATTCAGATGGTTTATGATTTGTCCGATTATTTAGATTTACTTTTTTTAGTAAATAATAACTTTTCTCTAAAGCTTCCTCACTATGAATGCCTGAAATTAGCATTGGTAATGAAACATTCTCAAGAGCAGTAAATTCTGGTAGTAAATGGTGGAATTGATAAACGAAACCTATTTCTTTATTTCGCATTAAAGCTTTTTCTTTTTCATTTAAATTTTCTATGTCCTTTTTATTAAAGATTATTTCACCGGACGTAGGACTATCTAAACCTGATAGTACATTTAGCAGAGTTGTTTTACCTGAACCTGAAGGACCAGTAATGGCAACACTAGAAGATTTTTCTAAGCTAAAATCTATATCCTTTAATACTTCTACGACCCCTTCTCCCTGATAGAAATTCTTACAAATTTTAGAACATTTAAAGAGGAGATTATTCATATCTAAGTACCTCAGCTGGGTTTATCTTAGACGCTAATCTAGAGGGATATAAGCTTGCTAAAATTGTTAAAAGTATTGAAATTAAACATATAGCCAATATCCAATTTACTCTTAAATCAACTGGAAAATAATTAATAAAATAGACTTCTAAAAACCTCATTCCTAATAGATTTTCTATAAAAGCAATAATGGGACCTAAAAAGTAAGTAAGGACTAAGCCAATTAACAATCCTAGTAATGTTCCAGTTATTCCAATTAAGCTACCAAAATACATAAATATCTTTTGAACAAAAGAAGGTGTTGCACCAATAGTCATCAGAATTGCTATTTGTGATCTTTTTTCATTAATAGTCATAACCGATAAAGAAACTATATTAAAAACAGCAATCACAATAACTAAAGACAATAAAAGAAAAACTAAGAACTTCTCCATGTTTATAGCCTTGAAAAGAGTCCCATAATTGTTGGTCCAGTTGCCAGAAGAATAATATGAGCTAAGAGCCTGATTAACCCTTATGGTATCTAAGTGAACCATTCGAGGTGCTTGGAATAGATCTTTATATCTAATCCTAACTCCATGAACAGTGTCATCAAGTCTAAGTAACTTTTGTGCATTAGTTATATTGATATAGGCAAAAGATTGGTCCATCTCTGGGGCTCCTATACTAAAAATACCTGTTACTTTGAATCTCTTAGTTCTAGGTAGGATGCCAGCCAAGCTTAGAGTTGTATCAGGGAAAAGCACATTAACCATATCGCCGATGCCTATACCTAACTGGTAAGCTAATATATCTCCAATGACTATTCCATATTTTTCTTCTTCTATTGAGTTCCATGAACCTTCAATTATTCTTTTACCCACTATTGATACTTCATTTTCTAAATCTGGATTAACACCAAAGATATAAATTCCCTTGAGTGACTCGGAAGACCCAATTAACCCTTGAGACTCTATGTAAGGTGAACTAGCTACAATTTCTTTATTTTCTAAAAGGATATTTCTAACTTGAGGAACCTGGTCTATTCCAATGCTTCCAATAATAGAAGCATGAGGGATAGATTGAAGAACTCTTTCTCTTAACTCTTTTTCAAATCCATTCATCACTGAAGAGACAAGAATTAACACTGCAACTCCTAGAGCTACCCCTACAAAACCAGCTGAAGATACAAAAGATAAAAAACCTGATCTTTTACCCTTCAAGTATTTAATTGCTATGGATAGCGGCAAAGAAGACATAACCGTTAAAAGATTTCTTTTTCTTACTTAAGAAGAACTAGGAGCTTTATCAGCCTTACTTTTGTAAGGGGGAACTAAGCCTGCTAATTTATTTAAATTTAATTTAGTTTGCTTATAAATAGATTTAGCATGCGAGAATTCTTTAAACCCATCATATCCATGGTAAGACCCCATTCCGCTTGGACCCACTCCTCCAAATGGAAGGTCTTCCATAGTTATATGTGAAATAACATCATTGACTGTAACTCCACCTGAAGTAGTATTTTTTAATACATAGTCTTGGTCTTTTTTATTGTTACCAAAATAGTACAAACCTAAAGGTCTGTCCTTAGAGTTTACGTAGCTTACTGATTCTTCTATTTGTTCATACGCCTTGACTGGTAGTACTGGCCCAAAGATCTCTTCCTGCATTAACTTCATATCTTCACTTGGATTTAAAACTAAGGTTGGCGGAATTTTATAGTGTGGTTGTTGTGAAAAATCTTCTGAACTGGGATTTATTTCTACTAACTCAGCTCCCTTTTCTTTAGCATCGTCCAAGTAGCTTTGAATCCTATCGAAATGTTTTTCATTTATTATTGAAGTGTAGTCCTCATTGTCTTTTAAAGAAGGATACATAGTTGAGACTGCATTAACACTTTCTTCAACGAATTCAGAAACTTTATCTTTAGGTACTAGTGCATAGTCAGGTGCAAGACAAATTTGACCTGCATTCATTGTTTTACCTTGCATAACCCTTACAGCTGCACCGGCTACATCAGAGTCTTTCCCTAAGATAACAGGCGACTTACCTCCTAATTCTAAAGTCAGAGGTACTAAATTCTCAGAAGCAGCTTTCATAACATGTTTTGCTATAGAAGTACCTCCAGTAAATAACATATGGTCAAAAGGCAAACCACTAAAAGCAGCTCCAACCTCAGCATCTCCTGTAAAAACGGCTATTTCGACCTCATCAAAATATTCCTTAAACATCTTCTGCATAACACTTGATGTTGCTGGGGTTATTTCAGAAGGCTTTACCATTACTCTGTTTCCTGCAGCTAAAATTCCTCCCATAGGAGCCAAAACTAAATTAACAGGGAAATTCCAAGGACTGATACAACCTACTGTACCCATGGGCTGATATTCAATCTTAGCTCTTGCTCCTAACAATCCTAATAACGGGCCTAAAGGTGCTATCTGTGCTTTTCTCTTTTCTGGTTTCATCCACTTTACTAGATTCTTTTTTGCATGCTCTAGGGGTCCAATAGCAGACATAACCTCAGTAGCTACACTCATAATCGGATCCCTATTACCAAAATCATCTTGAAGTGCTGAAATTATGGGATCTTGGTATTTCTTAACCATTGCAATACACCTATCAATCCTGTCTTTTCTTAATTGAGCACTTGCAGGCCCTTCCTGAATATGAAGTTGTTTTTGTAGGTCTAAGACCCTTTTCATTTCTGATATTATTGTTTCACTCATAATTGCACCTAAATTAATATTCTTAAACAGATCTTTTTTGTTTATCTTTCTCGTTCGTGGCCTTGATAGTAGATTTAATAGCCTCCCAATCCTCGTCTTTTAAAGACGCTAATGCCCTGTAAAAAGTTCCTCCAGTTAAGTACTCTCCTCCATCTAAAGCTATAGTTTGTCCAGTTAAATAGTCGCATCCATCGGACATCAGAAAGGTTGCTAAGTTCCCTAGTTCTGCCATTTCACCAAATCTACCCATAGGGTTACCTGAGTACATACCATCACTTGCATCAGCATTCGGATCCTGACCTGGGGAGAGCCTAGCCCAAGCGCCTTCTGTAGGAAAAGGTCCTGGAGCTATTGCATTTAGCCTTATACCAGCGTGCCCCCACTCCGTTGCTAAAGATTTGGTCATAGCATGTATGCCACTCTTTGACATGGCAGAGGGTACTGTAAACGCTGAGCCAGTCCAAACCCATGTAGCTAGTATCGAAACTATTGACCCTTTTCTATCTAGCTCAAGCCATCTTTTACCTACAGAATGAGTTACGTAAAAAGTACCATGAAAAACTATGCTAGCTATTGCTTCGAATCCTCTATGCGATAAATCTTGAGTTCTAGAAATAAAATTCCCAGCTGCATTGTTTACGAGGCCATCTAAGGGGCCTTCCAAAAATATTTGTTCAATAGTGTCGTCTACGTCCTGAGCTCCTCTTATATCTAGTCCATAGCATTTAACTAGCCCGCCATTCTCATCCATTAGTTCTTTGGCTGTATCTTCTAAAACACCTACCCTTCTTCCACAAATAAGTACTTCCGCTCCATATTTTAAAAAGTAACGGGCCATCTCTTTGCCTAATCCCGAGCCACCGCCTGTGACTAGAATTCTCTTTCCTTTAAGTAGATCTTTAGCAAACATACTTTTTCTCTTTTTTTTAGTTACTGATGATCAATAATACCATTAATTAAGTCTCTTCTAGGGACTGAGCTTCTTCTAGATTAACTCGCTTATAGCCTTTTTTTCTAATCCATCTATGTTGTTTATTGAGTTGAACAAAAAAAAATGAGAAAGACATAACTAGAAATCCTAATAAGTAGGGATAATGAGGCGAAGCCATATAAAGAGGCATAGCTATTAAAGGAGAAAATATATGCCCTACAGGTATAACC
>LUQU01000100.1 GCA_001628005.1 SAR86 cluster bacterium REDSEA-S09_B4 | reverse complement strand
ATATCCATAACTCCGGGTTCCACTGAAATACCACCATTTGGGTTTTCAAAGTGCTTATGTGCCATATTGACACCTTGCCGTCGATAAAGTTCTGCAAGCGGTTTTCCAGAGCCTTTATCGTGCTGTGAACCATCATGAGGCCAGATAACAGGAATCCAGTCTCCTCTTTCCCTGATTGCCGCTGAATGAACTACTGGTGTTTCTGCCGATTTTCTATAGCAGTCATAGACATAAACTGTGTCTGTATCTCTATCCCATGCAAGCCAAACAGCGGCAGTCGGGTGATCCCAGCCAAAATCCAGCCCACATACTTTAGGCCAGTATTCAGGAATTGGAAATGGTTCTACTCTAAGATCTTCTTCACTTACAGGAAATACAAGTCCTGAGCCTAGAACAGGTATTCCTTTTGAACGCATATCTCTCTCATGGGGAGGAAGTGCGGCAAGTATTTCTTTCTTTACATCTTCATTTAAGTGTATGGCATCATCCCATGTTGCATGATAAAGAGCCTGTGACTGTCCAAGTTTAGTCATAAACTGAGTTACAACCTCTGTCATGCCACTTTCAGGAGTGAAGGTCATATAAACTATTCCACCACTTTTAAGTGCGGCTCTAAGAGCCTGAGAGTATATATCCTGCGGAGGTTCTTCATCCAGCCATGTTACATCAACAGCTTTACCCATCCACTGCATTTTGCCCTGTTCATAGGACTTGAAGATGAGTTTAGAATTCCTGCCTGATACATGCTTTACCTGCAAACTCTGGTATGCATTTGGAACTCCGGGCTGTCTTAAAGGAGTACCTTCAATATATTGTTTAGGTATTGCTCCCTTTCCAAAATCGTCTTCATCTCCTGCTTCACCTAGTAATTCTGTCTGTACAATATCTCTTGTATTTGCAGTTGTATTACCTGCCGCCCATGCTGTAATAGGTCTCGAGAACCTTGCACCCTGCCACCATTTGGGGTATCTGCCTGTAAGGTGAAATGCCATTTCGGATGCTCCACAGAAGGTCTTTCCAGTTTTATTAGCCGCCATCAACAATCGTTGCCTAGCAAGTCTACCCTTCATGTCTTTAGCATCATGGAATCTTTTCTGGTACTCATAAGGTTCATATTCAAGAAGTCTATTAGTTTCATAAAGTTCAGTAATTTTTTCTGCGATTTCAATTGCTTTCTCAGCTTTTTTGCTCATGCAACTTTTCTGTAGCTTTTCCTTCGTATGTTACTTAATGGTTTTTTAAGAAGATTAAATATTTTAATTCTTTTACCACCACCCATAGTTTTATTCATACTGCGTTCTTTAGCTCTGCCTCTTTGCAGTTCTGCGGCTTGCAACTTACCTTCAGTAAATGCTTCTATTGAAAGACCAGTACCAATCAAAGGTATAATAAAATTGCCGCTTGTTCTAGGTTTAATTAATGGTGGTCGTACATTTTTTACCTTGCCATGTTTTTCTCTACCGCCATATGGGCCTTCTTTTACCTTTGCTACAGTTTTAGCAGTTTTTTGTGCTTCGGTTTCTTTTGGCATATCAACATCAGATATATGTTCCAGCGTTTTAGATTGTCTATCCCATTTTAATGAATCTCTTTGGAAACCGGGGCTTGTCAATAATGATTTGCCTGTAATTAGTGGTTTCCCTTGTTTCTTTAGTTTCTTATTTTGTCTCTCAATAGATTTAAAAGTAGATTTCTGTTCATCAATATTTTCAATATCTTTTTTAAATTCAACCTCTTGCTGTTCAGCCCAAGTTTCCTGATGTCTATCCCAACCTTTATTTTGTTTCCTTTCATTATCTTTTGTCCAAGAAGTATCATCTTTAGATTCACCTTCAAAGTCTAGGGATTCAATAATATTTTGAGGTTCTTCAAGACCTTTACCTTCAAATTGTGTTAAGGATGATGAACCATAGGCATCCGGCCCAATTTTCTTTTTGGCAAGTATTATGTTTTGCTGTTTAGTTCCAGTAAGAAGAGTTTTATTTGCTGGTTTAAATTTCTTCTTATCCTTAACATTATCACTTACAGTACCTTCATCATATGCATCATCAAATTTTTCTATGTAACGCCTATCTATAAATGTAGATTCATCAGCCTGTTTAACTAATCTTGGCTTACCTTTATCCAAAACTAATTTCCTTTTTGGTTTTGGGTCTGCTTCTACGTCTGCAATATCATCTATTTCAAATCTTAACTTTGCACTACCGGGAAGTTTCTTTCCTTCAACTTCATTAAGAAAATCAGTTACATCCGCAGATGGCCGCCCTAATCTTCTTTCTAAATCTTTATTATAATCTTCTAAGTAACCAATTCCTGCCTGAAATTTTTTGGAACTCTCAGGAAAATCTCTTATTTCATCCATTAAGGCATTAATAGGTTTATATGCCTGTGTATTCTTAAACTGCTTATTAAATTTAAGAGAACGCCAACGACCTTCTTTTTTAATCTCACCTAATCTGGTTCTCCATTCATTTCTTAATCCCTGATCCGGTTGTACTACTTTTAATTTACCACCATAATCATAAGACACTCGTAAAATTTTACCTTGATCTACTCCAGCCTGTATTTTTTTGGCTCTATTTTTTGCTCCTTCTTTTTTCTTTGGATCAGGATTATAATCAGGATGATCTATAGGTCGATCTTCAAGTACAGGTAAGTTGTATTTCTTTGCAACTCTTGCTACAAATGCAGAAGTTTGATTCTT
The DNA here is from genome assembly GCA_001628005.1 of SAR86 cluster bacterium REDSEA-S09_B4. GTDB lineage: Bacteria > Pseudomonadota > Gammaproteobacteria > Magnimaribacterales > Magnimaribacteraceae > AEGEAN-183. The sequence goes on along the minus strand of LUQU01000100.1, from coordinate 2,779 downwards.
TGGATTATAATCATGAGCAAGTTGTGCATCTTTATATTTCTTCTGAAAGTTCCTGAAGTTTCTGACAAGCTGTTTTTCATGTCTTTCAGTAAAATGGAACTTTTTTACACCGGATACAAGAAGTGTTTTTTTACCGCCTTGAGGTAATTCTACAACAGGTTTCTTAATAGGAACTGCTACTAAATTTCCAGATAAAAATTGTTTAGTACCAACCTTATTCTTAATTTTTATTTTTTGAGGTTTTATTTCATGAGTAGGAGGCGATTGTTTGATTTCTAGTTTAGGATCGGCTTTAGACTTATCCATTCTAACGCCTTGACGATAACGAGTAGTACGTCCATAACCTGTAATTGAACGCCTTGTAAAATAAAGGGGTTTCTTTTTAGCCATCAGTCAATAACGTCTTCTTGGTTTTGTTATAGATTTTCTTCATCCAATGATGAGTATCTGATCTATACTTTGCCCATTTATTTGCAGTATCTTCACTTTTGAAACGTCTAAGTACCTCACCTTGAGGTTTCTTCTTATCTGAAGGATACTTCCTTACTTCAGCTAATCCCTTGTGCATCCATGTCTGGGTATTCTCATGCATCAGTAAGTTGAGGTCCAGATATTACTTTACGACTCTTAAATGCACCAATAAGCATCTTTGCTCCATCTTTGCCGACTAAGGCAACCAACTGTGCATTCAATTCTTCTATGGTACGTCCGGTATCCATTTCATTAAATAGCTTGTGTCCTCCTCTGTCAAGCATTTCTTTTGCGGCATTGAGACGTACTGTATCACTAGCAGAAGTAGACATCAAACACTCTATGACTCCTAATGCCTTTGGGCCACCTTCTTTTAATCGTGCATTAAACTTCTTGTCAACCTCATCACGGTTCTGCTCAAGAAGCTCCCTGCCTTGCAACTTAACCTTGTAAGAGTCCTTTTCCTTACATCCTGCTTCCTCCATTGAGTAAATGTAATCGCCTGTCTCAACAAAAGAATCTATGAACTTTTCTGTATTAAGAGCCATTATACATCACCAGATAAGATTGATCTTGCTCTTGCATCTTCCTTTTCCCTTTTCTTTAACCACTTACGTCCTTTTGGTGTAAAGTTTTTAGGAAAGTTCCTAATACTTTCAACACCACGATCCAACATTTTAAGTGCGCCAAATGAAGCTCTTTTTCCTATATAAGTAGGACTTTCTTTTGCAGATTTCCTTAATGCAGTTCTCATACCGGGGAACATTGGATTCGTCCATACTATTGCTAGTCTAGTATCAGACCACCTATTTCTTGGTGAAGTAGTAACACGATACTTAGGATCAGTTTCGTACAGTTCTACTTCCCTTTGTTTAAGATCTTTAATGTTTTTCTTAAACTCTTTCTTCCTTTTCTTATTTGCTACTCTTTGTGCTTTTGTAGGAAACTTCTTTTCAAACTGTTGCTTTTTAAGAGCCTTGCTCTGAGTGATTATAGTAGAAATTTTCTTCTTTCTCTCAGGATGCTTCTTTTCTGTATCAGACTCAATATCTTTTACTAAACGCTTAGATATAAAGGCAGTACCAAAACGTCTTAAACTTTCTGCAAGTAACGGAGTGGGCATTTATTTTTTAGTTAAAATCGTAGATTTGTATTTGTCTTTCTTATTTTTCTTCTTAGGTGGTCTGCCAACCTGACTACCATATGTTCCTTTTCCCTGTGGCATATTGTCTCCTATTGCTTATGGGTTTATTTTTTTAACTCATCCGACCAATGTGCTTTACCCGGATACTTCGTAAAATTGTAGTAACCATCCATATGTTTCTTACCAAACTCAACTATCTTGTCAATACCTTTAGAAAATCCTTCTTCCCATATATTTGGGCCATATCGCTCTCTTTGTTGTGCTATCTTCTTATCATTCCATGATTTTATACCCTTGCGGATAGTCTCTCCTACTAGATGATCTGATTGACCTCTCTTTGGATTTTCACCTGATTGCTTACGAAAACGTCTTGTAGTTTTTTCATGTGCCATATTATCTCCTAAGTAAATATATTAATCATTGAATCATTAGGTATTAGATCAGACATCTTTATATTAATACAGTCTGTCCAAAAATGTGTTCCATTACTTTTATCTGTACTTCCCTTCTCCCATAGTTTGCCAACCTTAAATAACTTGTTCCTGTTTATACCACCAACTATGTAACCTTCCTTAAAACGTCGTATGTCAGTTCCGTCAGTTTCCCTGTCACGGTGCAATGATACAAAATAGTAAAAATCGGGCTTCTGATAATCCATTTGGTATACAGGCACACTGTTTTCATAATTTAAACGAGGAGCAACAGTCCTGTCCTTTGTCTTAACATCTAAGAAGAAACGCTGGTTAATGTTATAATCATGTGTGTACTCTTTCCTCTTATCCTTGAATCTTACTCCATGAGAAGTAAAAAACTCCTCTATTAATACTTCTCCTAAACATCCTACTTGATTCGCTTCACGACCCCTGTGTGACTTATTAAGAATAGGCATTCCATCGGAACGCTCCTTACCTAATTCCCAATGATAAGATTCTAACTCTATCTTATAAAAATTTTCCTCCATCTAAACCAACAATATTAACTATCTGTAAGAAATGCAATATTAAAATTCTATTTTCTGAAATCCTGTTGTTTAAGGTAACACCTTGATTCTACATGCGTAGAGGGATGGGACGATCAATAGGTAGCAAAACCACGTTTTGTGACCCCACCCCCCCCTATGCACAACGTTAAAAAAAAGAATTAACCTTAGGTAAGAATTTGGGG
>LUQU01000010.1 GCA_001628005.1 SAR86 cluster bacterium REDSEA-S09_B4 | reverse complement strand
CTCTTTCTTTGGTTGGACAGGAATGGGAATGGGCGGCTTTTTCGGTGGATACTTTTTTGACTTATACGGCGATTATTTTTGGTCTTTTGCTTTTGCTTCTTTTATGGGAGTTATCAATTTATTAATCTTGTTAAGATTTTTGGCTAGAATAAAAAATAGAAAGGTAGCCATTCAGTAGTTTAGGGGGTTAACTGGAAAAAGAACTTTCAAGTGCTTTCTTATCTTCTTTATATCTCTTTCCCGCTAGATAGTAGCAAGGAATTGAGGCTGCGCTAATGAAAGTAAAAACTATCAAAGTCCATGTATAAGGCTCGTTATAATTAATGGCCTTCAAGTAATCCACACATAGACCCCCACCCAAAGATCCTGCTGTTAGACCTATGAGATTTAAAGTAAGTATGTAAAAGGCCACAACAGTAGCTCGTATATTGTTTGGAACTAATTCTTGAACTACAGAGAAAGTAGGGCCAAAGAAACAACCTAGTTGAAAAAATCCGAGTGTTACTCCAATCCAGAATATAACTGTATTAGGTTCAGCAAATCGATAATAAATAAAGATAGGAAAAGTAATTAAAGCTAGCCAAAAAAGAAACATTGGCCTTCCTTGATTAGTCTTTTCCTGCCACCAGTCGCTTACCACTCCACCAAACAAATTTCCAGCCATTCCTGCTACTACTCCAATCCAGCCTGTAATTTGGGCAATTTCTGAACGTTCAAAGCCTCTTTCCTGTACAAACCAGAGCTGTTCAAAAACTGCAGCTCCAAGTACTACGTGGTAAAGAACTCCAGCAAGAATGGTGAATCTGAGTGCTGAGGAAGTCTTTAAAGCTTGGAATAATGTAAAAACTATTTTTACGGTAGAAATATAAGAAAGTGATGGCTTTTCATCCTTGTTTTGAGAACTTTTTCTAGATCTTTCTTTGAATAATAGGGTACATAAACCAAGTAACAAACCAATGCCACCTAAAAGATAGAAACAGTTTCTCCATCCTAAAGATTCACCTAAATACCCTGCTATTAAAAGACTCATCCCAACACCTATCGGGACTCCCATGTAATAGAAACCAGCAGCAAATCCCATTCTTTTCTCTGGAAATGAATCGGAAAGTAAGGACATCGAAGTTGGAGTTAAGATAGATTCACCTACTCCAATAAACATTCTGGGAATTGCCATCGATACAAATCCCTTGGCATTACCTGTGAGAGCTGTAAAAGCGCTCCACAAAACCACACCAAATGCTATTAGTTTAGGTCTATTGACCATATCGGCTAGCACTCCCATGAATAAGCCCATTACTGAATAAAAGAATATGAAAGCTAGGCTTGTAAGAAATCCAAATTGAGTATCTGTTAGACCTAAATCCGGTACTATGAAATTAGCAAAACTTGCTATCAACTGCCTATCTACAAAGTTAAGCATGTTTAATAGAGTTAGAAAGAATAGTAAAGGGTAGGCTTTTTTCATTTAAAGATATGTTTAAGTGCTAGAGGCAATCGTATGTTGCATTAATTAGTTCTATAGATCTACCATCAGCATTAAAATTATCTAGCATTCTATTCATCACATATGAAACACCAATTTTGTTTTCTGGATCTCCAAAAGCACAAGAACCACCGTAACCAGAATGACCAAAGGCTCCTTCAACTGGGCCATAAATAATTTTGTGTTTATTGAGAATAAAACCAACACCCCATCTGACTTGAACAGCTAAGACCAGATCTCTGCCTTCAATCTGCATGGTCGTCATTTGATTAACAGTGTCGTCTTTAAGAAGTTTCAAGCTATTATCTTCTGGAACGATTAAACTATATAGTTTTGCGAGACCACCAGCATTTCCTTGTCCATTGGCTGATGGTATTTCTGCCTGTCTCCACTCTTTAGTATTTTGAATATCTAGAGTTCCTGCAGAATTGCGTTGTGATTTTTGAGCGTCAGTTAACTCAACTTGTTCTTGCTCAGAATATTCATTCCGGACAATATCAAAAGGTACTAACTCAGCAACACGATGATCTTCAGATTCAGGCAATCCAATAAAGAAATCTATTTCATGCCGATCTCCCACTTCTTCTCTAAAAAAAGTACCCAGAGATTTTCCAGTCACCCTCAAGATTAATTCTGATGTTAGCCAGCCAAAAGTCATTGAATGGTAACCAGAAGCTGTTCCTGGTTCCCAAATTGGAGTCATCCCCGCTAGTTTTTCTGCCATTAAATTCTGATTGTAATAGTCATCCACATTTCTTGTTTCAGGAGAGCAAATTCCTGCTTGGTGTGACATAAGCATGCCTATCGTAATATCTTCTTTTCCATTGCTTGCAAATTCGGGCCAATAGGTACTTACTTTTTCTTCATACTTCAGCAGACCTTTTTCCATTGCTAAAGCGATGCAAAAAGCAGCTACTCCTTTGGTAGTTGAATAGACTGTGACTAAATTATCTTTTTGCCATGGTTTGGTTTTATCTTTATCTTGAAAACCTCCCCATAGGTCGACTAAAGGATTACCGTCTTTATATACCGCGAAGCAAGAACCTATCTCTCTATCTTCTCGGTACAACTTTTCGAAAGTTTCTTTTACTTTACTAAATTGTGGATCGCATTCTCCATGAATTTCCATGTCTTACTCCTATTTATTAAGACGTTTAATTATTTCCTCTTCGATCAACCAAATTCTATCTTGACCCCAAGTTGTAAAAGTTTTGTCACCATCAACTAGTCTGAAAGTGGGTACACCCCAAGAATTCCCCTCATACATGATTAATCTATTCTTTTCTAACTCATCTTTCCAATTATCAGTATCTAGATGCTTTTGGGCTTCATTCCAATCTAATCCTAAATCCTCTATTAATTCCTTTAAATAAGAATTTACCCCGATATCTTCTGCTTTTCGGAAAGAAGAAATCATTAATCTACAGATATACTCAAAGCCTTGTCCTTGTTGATCAACCCAAGGAAAAAGTGAATAAGCACGTTCAGCTGGTTTGCCTAATGGGCTGATTACTTTACCAAATGGAACATCATATTTTTTAGCTTCCCTGGCTGTGTCTCTGAATATATATCTTGCTTTGTATCTAGGAATAGTCATATTTCTCATAAGCATGGGAAGAACAGGCCTTGTGATAATCTTTATAGGGTAAGTCGTTTGTAATAATTTGATTCTTTCTAATGATATTGAGGTATAAGGACTGTTCAGAGAAGGATAAAACTCTAGTTCAATATTTGAGTGATTAGGGATACCGTTTATGTTTGTTTTTTTTCTTTCAGAGACATAGTCTGATTCTGCATTTCTCTTCAATCCTAAAACTTTTAATCTGTGTTCTAAATGGTCAAGACGATCCACACCCCAATAGAGCTCTCCTTCGTAACTAAAGGTTGACCCCATATAAGCTTCGACTTCATCTCTTTGCTCTTCATTGTTAGAAATTGTAGTGAAAGTTGTCTCCTCTGACAGGGTCTTTTCAGTAATTAAGGCTTCTAAGGCTGTCTCATCACCAGACCAAACGAGAGAACTGATTTCAGCTATAGAAGATATAAATTCATCTTTTTTAAGACTACATAAAATTCTTTGAGCTAATGAGACAACTTTTTCGTTTGGTAGCTTATCTTTGGGAAATTCAACTTCATAAAAAGGGGCTATTCTAATTGCATCCCTTAAACAATATTTTCTGTAGAGACTGGGTTCATGAACAGTCTTACTAGGAGGTTCATTTACAACCATGGGAACAAGCTCTACAGAGTATTCTGATGTAAATTTATTGATTAATTGAGCAGTTATATGTGAATAAGGGTCTAACAATTCATGAAAATAAAATACTTCATGCGGTCTGCCTTCTTTTTTTCTCAATTCTTCTCTTTCTTCTCTTTTTCTTAAAACAATATCTTGATCTGACCAATTCAAGAAAATTCTAGGCATGAGGTATCTAGAGACCATATTTCTAATACTTGAGATTATCGACATAACTTATTGAATGTATTTAAAAAATTATTGTAGAAACCTGAGACAGTTAGCTTCTGAAAGGATGTTTTCTAATGTTTGGTTTCCTCTAAATGTGTCAAATTTACTTTTTAAAACTCCCAAAGACTTTACATGATACTTTTGCGGACCGCCAATAGAGTGATTAAATTCTTTGCCTTTGATCATTACTGACAATTCTTCTTTTCCATCTGACATTGATGCAGTTATCTCTGAAGTCCAAGGAAGAAATATTTCTCCTACTTCTTCTTTAAGTATAGGCATTAAGGTATTAGAAAGAGATTCCCATGATTCATAACCACCTTCATCTTTTGGATGTAGCATCCTTTCTATCCAAGGAAGTAAATCAGCATAATCTTTCTCAATAAATTTTCTTGGAGTTGGATCTGTCCACGAGTTATAAATCTGACCCCATAACCCAAAGTCAGCATAAGAAGGTTTATCACCAAAAATGTATCTTCTGTCTTTTAAATGAAGACTAAGTTTTGATAGTAAATTATGAAAAGAATTAGTAATTTGATCTTCAGTATTTTCGTTTGAACCAATTACCCATAATCTATTGCTCATTCTTTCCTTAACAGTTTTAGCTATTTGGTTTTTCATCAAGGTATTAACTATTGGTAAAAACTTAATATAAATGGGCAGGTTAGTTTCAGCTATTCTTCTGCTAGCTGAAATTTGGTCTACTTCCGCTTTCCATCGATAGTGGAACATGTGTTTGTTACCCCACTCATCAGAATATTCTTCAAGCAGAATGGAAATAAATTTTAAGGTTTCATCGTCCGGGTTGGTTTTTGGTTCAGGAAAAAGCTCTTCCATTTTATCCATTATGGGAGTTGAATCTTGGATACCTTCGTTTTCAGGAGTAATCACTAAAGGAACAATAGGTAGTCTGGCATATTTTTGAAATTCATCTGCGTTTGCTGGACTTCGTACTACCCATTTATGAGGTATGTTCTTATAGCGAAAGTATGATCTAGTTTTAACAGAATAAGGAGACAGTTCAGCTCCGAATATTCTATATTTTTCTGACATATGTTTGCCTCCAATGATTAATTGAACATAATAACCAGTTTGATTCATTTAACAAATAGGACATAATTCCTGATTGGAGAGTTAAGTGGCTAAACCAGAAGTTTTAACAAATATCGTAGATTTTGGGGATAACCCTTATTTAATAGGCCCTCATGAACCTATTAGAGAAGAATTAGATAGTCCTGAGCTTGAGTGTATCGGTGAAATCCCTAAAGATTTTTCTGGTATTTATCTAAGAAACGGTCCAAATCAAAGACACGCGCCTTATGGGCTTCACCATTGGTTTGATGGCGATGGAATGATTCATTCAGCTGAATTTAAAGAAGGAAAAGTTAGTTATAGAAATAAGTGGATTAAAACTAAATCTCTAGCAAAAGAGAGTGAAGAGGGTAGATCTATTTGGCCAGGTTTAATGGACACTCCGGATAGAGATTTGAAGACCTCATGGGGATCTGACTTGTGGTTAAAGGATAACTCAAACACTGATATTGCTATTCATGCAGGTAAAGCTATAACTACTTTTTATCAATGCGGAGAGGCATATCAATTAGACCCAGTAACTTTAAATACTTTGGGTAGCATTGATCTTGAGTCCCAAGGAGCTAGGTTAATGTCTGCTCATTGCATGACCGATGAATGTAATGGAGATTTACTTTTCTTTGATTACGCTGTCAAGCCACCTTATATGACCTATGGTGTAATTAATAAAGATTCCCAATTAGTAAATTTTACGCCAATAGAACTGCCGGGTGCTCGTTTACCTCATTCCATGGCTTTTACACCTAATTATTCGATACTAATGGATCTGCCAATGTTTTGGGACCCAGAACTTTTAGACAAAGACATACATAAAGTTAGTTTCTATCCTGAGATGCAAAGCAGATTTGGAATTTTAGACAGAATGGCATCAGGAGACACAATCAGATGGTTTGATGCTGAACCCTGCTACATATACCACATCATCAATTCATGGGAAGAAGAAAATGAAGTTATTTTAGATGTGTGTAGGATGTCTAGTCCGGTACCTTCACAAGAAGTTAGACAAAAACTATCAGGGCCTTACGGAACAATGCTAGCCTGGCTTAAATTGGATGCCTGTTATCACAGATATAGATTTAATCTAGAAACAGGAGAAACCAAAGAAGAAAGAAAAGAAGACCTATTAAGTGAATTCCCTGTTATAAACAACCGATACGGAGGTTTGCCTTCGAGGTATAGTTATCATGTCACTTTAGCAGACACTGATGTCATTCTATTTGATGCTTTGGTTAAAATGGATAGTTTGACAGGGAAAAGTCAGAAATTTAAATTTCCTGAAGGTTGTTTTGGTAGTGAAATGCAATTTGCTCCAAGATATAATTCAAATGCTGAGGATGACGGTTATCTGATTTCATTTGTAACCAATATGGAGAGCATGAAAGGCGAGATTCAAATTTTTCCTGCCGAAGATTTATCTAAAGGGCCAATATGCAGATTAATAGTTCCTCAGCAAATTCCTCCAGGATTTCATAGCAGCTTTGTGTTGCCAGAAAATTTATAAGGAAAACTTATGGAAAAGAAACTTTTATCACTTTCGTTGTTATCACTACTTTTTATTTTCAGTGGAGTAACTTATAGCCAGGAACAAATCCCAACAGATGTTTTTGGAAGTCCTCCCTTAATAGGGACAGTAAAGATATCTCCAAGTGGTGAAAAGATAGCCATGTACGCTACTCTCCAAAATGGTGAATCTGCTATTTTAGTTAGAGACCTTACAAAAAATGAACCCTTAAGACCAATAGCTACTTCTGACAATAAAGCCCTTAAACTACTAGGCTTCAATTGGTTTAACGATGACATAATCCTTGCAAGCGCTTGGATGGCTTCTGATTACTACAACACTAAATTAGACAACACAAGATTATTGAGAATTAATGTCGATGGAACAGGCTTCGAACCTCTTTTTAGGAAGAGGCACTTTAAAGACCTACCATGGCAACCGCCACAACAGACTAGCATTGTTGACTGGCTAGAAGATGACGAAGAACACATTCTAGTAAGCGTTAGAGTTTCAAATATGAGGTCTCCGGACGTTGTAAAAGTCAATGTAATGAAAAACACTATAAAAATTATAAAAAAAGGAGTTGCGTGGACAAGTGGCTGGATGACTGATGAGTATGGAGAAGTAAGGATTGGATATACTTATGATAGGAATAGAAGTGCTGGCACAATAATTTTTAAAGATCATGGTTCGACAAAGTGGCGAACTATTTGGAAATATACGACATTAAGTGAAGATTCAGTATCCGTATTAGGGTTTGGAGAAGAACCCAATAAAGTTTGGTTTGAGGCTTACAAGGATGGTAGGATCGCCATCTTTTCTGCGGACATAAGTAAGCAGAATTTTGAACCCGAACTCGTTTATTCACACCCTGAAAGAGATGTAGAAACCTATCTAAGATATAAGAAGGGATCTAAAGATCCGATAGGCATTGGATTCAGGGACGAGAATTACCATATGATCACTTGGGATAAAGAAGAGGCAGAATTTGAAAAAAGTATATATGAACTTTTCCCGGATCAAGATGTTTATTTTGGAACCAGTAGTAAAGACGAAAACAGATACATTATTTTCGTAGAGAACAGCAGTACTCCTGGCTCTTATTATTTAGGGGATAAAAAATTGGGTACACTTGATTTAGTAGCCCATTCTTATCCAGCCCTAGCTAACAGCGTTCTTCCACCAAAGGAAGCAATTACTTATCAAGCCAGAGACGGTTTAGACATTGAAGCCTTTCTTACGCTTCCTGAAGGAAAAGACGAGAATTTACCTACAATTATTTTTCCTCATGGCGGACCTATTGCTGCTGACGGAGAGAAAGGTTTTGATTATTGGACATCCTTTTTTGCTAATAGAGGTTACGCGGTTGTTCAAATGAATTTCAGAGGATCAACTGGCTACGGATATGATTTTATGAAAGCCGGATTAGGACAGTGGGGTGGACAGATGCAAGAAGATGTTGAAGACGCAACGAAATGGGCAATAGAAGAAGGGATAGCGGATCCGGAAAGGATATGTATTGTCGGTGGTAGCTATGGCGGTTACGCAGCTTTAATGGGAGCAGCGACTTCGAACCTATACAAATGTTCAGTCAGTTTCGCTGGAGTAAGTGACCTTCTGTATTTATTAGATGAAAGTAGAAGGTACGGCGGCGAAGAGACTTTAAGGATCATGCTTGGTAATAAAAGTAGAGCAGAGTTAAGAGAGACTTCTCCGGTAAATCTTGCTGATCAAATAGAAATACCTGTTTTGTTAGTGCAAGGCGATGATGATTCTCGTGTGCTTCTTAAACACGGACAAGCGATGAGAGACGCCTTAGAAGAAGCAGGAGTTGAGCATATATATATTGAACAAGAAGACAGCGATCACTTCTTAACTTTAAAAAGGAACAGACTTGAATTTTTCAAAGAAACAGAAAAGTTCTTAAAAAAATATATCGGTTCTTAACTTAGGCTTTTAATCTTCTTATCTAACCAACCCACTAGGGGAGTTTCAATTGGGCCTAAGGATTTGTATCTTTTCATGCCTTCACTTAGATTTTTTATGGCTTTTTTTAAATCTCTTACCAACGAGAGATCTTCTTTGATGGATGACAGTGGATCAACGTGAACTCTAATGGTAAAAGCTATGGCTTTAGTTTTAGGAAGTCTTCTTACGGTTTGTCTTTCTACTCTTATGAATAATCTATCGCCTGCATTTTTGTCTGTAATGGTTTTACTTCTTTCAACATGGGATTTACTTCTTACTGGCTGAAATAAAGTTGCCTCTTCATAAATAGACCAATTAAACCTTTGAAATATTCTGTCATTAGGTAATTTATCAAAGAGGTTATTAACTCTGTTACCAATTTTCTTTTCGTATGAGGGAACGTCTTTATGGAGTTCAATTAAAGAACCATTAAATTTCTCTTTCAGTGACCAGTTAGATGGCGCACACAATGATGCGGCGCCCAGAAAATATTTTTCTTCTGCGGGTAGCATTAAAACAAGGTCTTCTTGAACCATCAGAGAGGCGTTTTTTAAAGGGGCAGATGTTTCTGTTGTAGTGATTTTATGACTCGGGTGATATTGATTTAAGTGAGTTTTTAACATCTCCAATAACTCATGTTGAGATTTAAGTGATAAATCTAGTTCTTGGTGAATCTCTTTGTAATTAGATTCGTAAAGTTTTTTCTTTAGCTCTATTTCAGAATCAAACAGATTATCGATTTCTAGCCAATCTGCTTCTTCAATCGGTTCTAGACCAACTTTTACACCCCCATCACCATTTCTGTATGGGGTATATTTAGGCAGACTCAAAATTCATCTAAACCTCTCTTTTCTAGAAGAGATTCAATTTTAGGTTCAGACCCCCTGTATCTAACATACTGAGTCATTAAGTCATCAGTATTACCTGCAGAGTAAACATATTTTTTTAGTTTATCTGCTGTTTCTTTATCAAAAATTCCTTTTTCTTTGAAGGGCTCAAAAGCATCAGCTTCTAACACCTCAGTCCATAAATAACTGTAATAACCCATTGAATAGCCCCCTGCAAAAATGTGAGCAAAATAGGTGCTTCTGTATCTGCTGGTTATTTCAGGTATAAGCCCGATTTCATCTAAAGTCTGTTTTTCAAAGACATTAGCATCAGCCACTTGTTGTTCCTGAGTATGCCAAGCCATATCTAAATAAGAGGCTGCAACATACTCTGTGGTAGCAAAGCCTTGGTTAAATTTAGATGCTTTAGAAATTTTATCTAGAAGGTCTGCAGGAATGGGTTCATTGGTTTTGTAATGCTTTGCGTATTCTGCAATTACCTCTGGTTCTCTAGCCCAGTTCTCCATCATTTGCGAAGGAAATTCCACGTAATCTCTGGTTACGTTAGTTCCAGACAGACTTGGATAAGTGGCATCAGACAATAAGCCATGAAGAGCATGTCCAAATTCGTGGAATAGGGTAGTAACCTGTTCAAAAGATAACAGAGAGATTCCTTCATCATTCGGAGGAGGAAAATTACAAGTATTCATGACAAGAGGTATTTTTACGCCATCGAACTTACTTTGAGTACCAAAAGTGTTCATCCAAGCACCGCCGCCTTTATTTGATCTAATGGTGTAGTCGGTATAGAAGATACCTATGACATCACCATCTAAGTTTTTAACCTCAAAGGTTCTTACCACATCGTGGTATTTTGGAAGATCAAAACGTTCATGGAAAGTGATATCAAATAGCTTAGTGGCAACATCAAAAGCACCTTGCAGTACTTTTGTTTCGCTAAAGTAGGGTTTAATTTCTTCCTCAGAGAAATCGTACTTCAACTGTCTTATTTTTTCTGAGTAATGCCACCAATCCCAGGCTGCTAATTCAAAGTTCCCTCCTTCTTCTTGAATTAGATCCTGCATTTCTTCTACCTCTTTTTTAGCTCTGGACAATCCCGGTTCCCAAACTTGATCCAATAAGTTCTTAACTCTTCCTGTATTTTTAGCCATAGTATTTTCTAGGACAAAGTCAGCGTGAGTTTTGTAACCTAAGAGGTTGGCTCTTTCTAAACGGAGATCTGCCATTTCAATGGCTAGATTCTTGTTATCCCTGTCATTGTCGTTATCCCCACGCTTTATATAGGAGTTATAAAGCTTTTCTCTTAGGTCTCTTTGCGTAGAGTAAGTTAGGAAGGGGTACATGCTTACCCGGGTTGGTTTAAACATCCATTTACCGTCATGACCATTTTCTTCTGCTAATTTAGCGGCTTGGTTTCTGAAATCTTCTGGAAGACCATCAAGTTGGTTTTCCTCATCTATAAGTAAGCTATAACCGTCATTAGTTTCTTTTAATAGGTTTTGGTCAAATTGCACTGATAGAGAAGATAGTTCTTGATTTATCTGTGTAAGTTTTTCCATTGAAGGCGTATCAAGCTGGACACCAGATCTGATAAAGCCTTTGTGGGTCTCTTCGACAAGCCTCATTTGTTCCGTAGTTAATCCCAGAGTATTTCTTTGTTCGTAGACTACATTTACTCTCCCATAAAGTTTTTTGTTAAGTGAGATGGCATCACGGTGAGCTGATAACTTAGGGGAAACCTCCGCTGCGATCTTATCCATCTGTTCATTGGTATTCGAGCTTAATAGATTAAAGAAAACATCAGCTACTTTACCTAAGGTCTTTCCAGTACGTTCCAGTTCCACTAAGGTATTTTCAAAAGTGGGTTGTTCCGGGTTATTGGCTATTTGATCTATTTCTTCGAGCTGTTCTTTCATTCCCTTTTCAAAAGCTGGCATGTAGTGCTCTTCCTTTACTTCATCAAAAGGAGGAATTTGATAAGGGGCATCGTAGTCTGTAAAAAATGGGTTCATTGACTTCTCCATTGAATTTGAGCAACCAAAACTAAAAAAGGCTAGTAAAATAAGAGTGCTTAATTTTTTCATATACTATTAAATACTGTATTTAGATTTTATAAATAAGTCTAGAAGTACCTCAACGCATGAAAGCATTTTTTTTAAAAATTAGAAAACCTACCGGTTGGATTCTAATCGCATTATCTAGTTTATTAATGCTTTTAGGGTTTTTAGTTCTATTTCCATCTATTGGTGATATTTTTGGAATCACTAGAAATGTTGCCATAGCAGCAGGACTTTATGCCGCCAGCATACCTCCTTGGTATTTAGGTTTATCTTTATTGGGCCCTGAAATTATCGGTAAGGCAAAAGAGTTATATAATGTGACAAAACGAAAGATTTGGAGAAGAGAATGAAATACACCTTTGAAGAGATAATGAGCGAGCATGAATACGCTCAAGCTAATGAAATGGCAGGTTATTTATTACACGGAGGGCTCGATAGTGAAGGCAACTATATTTCCCCAAGAACAAAAAAAAGATGGGATGCAATTAATGAGTGGTCTAATAATTTAACTGGGCAAGGGCATCCTCTGCTTGATTGCTCAGTTCAAATTCTTAAATATGGCAATTACCCAAATTTTGATCAGGCCAAATACCTATTAAGCTTGGGTGAAGGTACTTTTTTATGGAATAGCTTAACAATCACTGGCGTTATAGAAGCCCGAGGCAGGGCTTTAGCAGAAATAACTGCTCCTGATTTTCAAGAGATAATCAAAGAAGATATATCGCAAACTGCTACCGGGCATATGAATAAAGGATTATTTGTTGCTCACGGGTTTGATGAAGGCGGTGATCCAGATAGCAAACAAGGAGCCCATGATCAAATGTGGTTCGCGGCTAGAGATTTATTGTTTGGGAAAGACGCATATCCCATACCTGAAGTTCCCGAAAACATAGGAAGGCCAGTTGAGGAAGATGATAAATGGCCTATTCCAATTGAATACGCTGGAATTGTAGATTTTTTAATGAATGTTTTGATGATAGAAGTGAGGGCAGAGTGCTTCTTTCAATTTTCGATGAATATTGCAGCTTGCGAAGAACTGTTTAAAGACAGAAGAGAGGATGCTTTATTGGCTGCAGAAATGGTGAGAAGGATTAGACAGGACGAAGCTGTGCATGTTGCTTACTTAAATTTGATAGTTTCTGAACTGAGAACTTTTACATTTAAGACAGAGAAGGGAGAACTGTTGGGATCTGATTTCATAGACTCTCATTGGGACAAAATGGTCAAATGGCATGGGGAAGAAATTCACCATGAACTCAAGGATCAAAGAATTGAGATAGTAGAGGAAACTTTAAAAAATCAAGACAATGCTGATTCAGTAATTGAAAGTTTCCATCGTTTGGCTTCATAAAACTAAGATCATAAATTGCTTGATTCCGTAGATCATATAATTATTGCTGTAGAAGACATTTCTGTTTCTGTAGAAAATTACACAAAAATTTTAGGTTTTCCTCCCACCTGGAAAGGCGTACATCCCGGTCAGGGAACTGAGAATGCCTTGTTTCCCTTAGAAAATTTGTATGTTGAGTTATTGGCATCCAATGGCGAAGGACCGGGTTCCGATATGATTAAAAGTTTTTTAGAGTTAAACGGTGAAGGATTATGTGGAATTGCTCTTAATACATCAGACATAGAAGCAGCCAGAAACAAATTAGTTGCTGAGGGGATAGATATAGGAAACTTCATTGAAGGCGAGGGCAAAGATGAAGATTCAGGTGAAACAAGGACTTGGAAAAATTTATTTCTTCCTTTTTCCTTAACTAGAGGTTTATTTACTTTTTTAATTCAGCACGAGGACGGTTCAATTCCTAACCACAAGGACAAGTTTGATGCTGCGGTAACCAGATTAGATCATGTTGTTATTAATACCAACGACCCCGAAGGCATAATTTCTCTTTATGGAGATACCTTTGGGATAAGGCTAGCTTTGGATCAAACCGTAGAACAGTGGGGAGGCAGGATGTTGTTTTTCAGATTAAATCACACAACCCTGGAAGTCATAGCCAAAAAGGACGATGAGCAGCCCGAAGATTCCCTTTGGGGATTGGCTTGGGTGGTGAGTGATATTAAGGAAACTTATGATCGATTAATTTCTGAAGGGCTTGAAGTCACTGATGTAAAAGAAGGCAGAAAGCCTAATACTTTAGTAGCAACTGTGAAATCCGATACCTGTAACATTCCCACACTTCTTATTCAACATCTTTAGCCTTTAGTCGATCATAGACCCAGTAAGGTAAGTAGATAATACTGAACATTATCAAACCTAGAGTAATCACTATAGGTATATGTCGAGGAGGATCAGGCATTAAATCCATAATTGAGGCACCATCAGGTCTTGCTCCTAAGTACCAGAAATTAGCAGGTGGTCCAAGTATTAAATTTATAAAATAAATCACTAAGATGACTACCAAAGAGACCATAATGGCTCTCTTAACAGAATCCAGATTTGGTCTATTTTCCAGAGCTATAGATGCATGACCTATAGCTAAAAGCATGCCACCATGGCTAAGGTAGAAAATTATAAAGACAGGATCAGGAAAATCTAAAGGAGTGTCAGGTTGTAGAAGAGCCATAAGACCACCTCCGATTCCCCAAAAGAAAGCCACTTCATAAAATATCTTTTTATTAGTTAAGAGGAAAAAAGAAATTGAAAAAGCCGACAAGGCACACATGTGAAATGGGAGTACCTTTAATAGATCATAACCGAAGAACTGAGTGTGATAATAAGGTTTAACCAGTTCATTTAAAATTAGGATAAAAGCTAATATATATCCGAATCTTTTTTTTATAGTTAGAGATGTTTTCTTTAAATAGTGAGGTACAACTATAGAAATTAAGATCACAGCTAAAATAGCTATTAAGTGATCTGTACCAAAAAGAATAAATGGTTCTGCTTCCATTAGTATCTGTAGTTTCTTAAGATGACGTTGTCTTTTAATATTATATTAATTTATAAACAGTTTTTTGAGTCAAATGAGTGAAACCTTTTTTCCGCGTATAAAAAAAGAAGAATACCTACCGCTGTTTAATTCCTTTCTTTTCTTCTTTTTTGTTCTCGCTTCTTGGTACGCACTTAGACCTGTCAGGAATGAAATGGCAGTGGCTGGTGGGGTATACAATCTTCCTTTGCTCTTAACTGCTGTTATGTTTGTAATGCTGTTAGCCAATCCAGTCTATTCTTGGCTAGTTTCAAAAGTCCAGACCAGTAGAGTTGTTACGTATTGCTACTTATTTTTTATAGTTAATCTCATCATTTTTCTTTGTGGATGGAGTTATTTAGGTGAAGAAGGAAGGGTGTGGACTGGTAGAGCTTTTTATGTCTGGTGTAATGTTTATTCATTTTTTGTTGTCTCAATATTTTGGGTGGCTGTTATTAATCATTTCAATACAGACGACGCAAAAAGGGTCTTTGGGGTTATAAGTGCGGGGGGTTCCTTAGGTGCTTTTTTTGGTTCTTCGGTAGCTAGATACTTCTCTACTGAGATATGCGGAAATAGCTCCATTACTGAACTTGGCCCAATTTCTTTAATTTTCTTTTCTATAGGTTGTCTGACTATAGCTATATTTCTTTCAAGAAGTTTGAAGCCTAAACACTCTACAAATCAAGAACAAAAAGATGAAGTGGTAGGTGGAACTAGCTTAGAAGCTTTTAGAAACATTGTTAGCAAAGTACCTGTAAGACTCATGGCCTTTTACATGCTTCTTTGGACAGCTCTTTCTACAGCTGCTTGGATGATATCCTTAAACATAGTTGAAAGCTGGTCCTCTGATCCTTGTGAAAGAACAGCCTTTTTTGCTCAGATTGAACAAATAGTTACTCCTCTTACTCTGTTGATGCAGGTATTTTTCACTTCTTTTTTATTGAGAACCATTGGGATTCTTCCGGTTCTTACTGCATACGGAGTTTTCTTTGTAATAGCCTTCGGGGCTTACGCAAACTATCCTGAAATCACAACAGTGTTGGTTTTAACAATAGTAATTAGAGTCTTTGAGTATGGTTTAAATAAACCAACCAGAGAGACAGTATTTACTAGCTTAAAGAAGCAAGATCGATACAAATCAACAGTGATGATGGACACTCTTCTTGCTAGAACTGGAGATGTGGCCGGAGGCTGGTTTGTCAGATCTCTTATTGCTTTAGGTTTAGTGGGAGGCTCTATAGCTTATGCAGCTCTACCGATTGCGGTTCTTTTATCAATAGTGGGTTACCAAGCAGCGAAATCTTTTAAGGTTTAGAAGTGTCTACAGATATTGACTACACCTATGTGTCAGATGTTTCTGATATTGAAGTAGGCCATTCAATTTCTGTAAATGTTGAAGGTAAAAATATTCTAATTTGCCACACTGATGAGGGTTTCTTTGCTGTTCAAGATATGTGTACTCATGCTCTCATTCCCCTTTGCGGTGGTTTTATTCAAGGAACTTTAATTAGTTGTCCTCTGCACGGTGCTGTATTTGATCTTAAAACAGGTGAAGTGATGGCCCCTCCAGCTTTTGAAGATTTACAGACTTTTAAACTTAAAATTGAAGGAACTTCAATTAGTGTGAAGAATTCAGAAACTTAATCACATGATTTTTTATTTAAGTTAAGGTGTGTATGATTAATTTTTTATAAACTTATCACATGACTAAGAAAGAAACGTATGTACTTACTGAGGATGTAAGTGAGGGAGTAAGAAGGGTAGTCCTTAATCGACCAGATAAAAGAAACGCTTTATCTAATTCTTTACGCAAAGAGCTGTTCTCTTCATTGGAAGAAGCTGATAACGACCCATCTGTCAGGGTAATTATTGTTTGTGGAGCAGGAAGTTGTTTCAGTTCTGGATATGACCTGTCTTCTGATGTTTCTTCTGAACTTCCTTATCATACCGGCAAAACTGATGGGTTTTGGCCCAGGCATGTAGTGGAAGGGGCTTTTAGGATATGGGACTTATCTACCCCAGTAATAGCTCAAGTTCATGGGTACTGTCTAGCCGGAGGCACAGAATTGGCAACCGCATGCGATCTGGTTTATGTTGCAGACGATGCGGAAATTGGATACCCAGTAGTGAGGTCCATGAGCCCTCCTGATAATCAATTCTTTCCTTGGCTTTTGGGGATGAGAAATGCGATGGAGATGATGCTTACAGGTGAGTCAATTTCTGGTAAAGAAGCAGTCAAAAAAGGTTTTGCAAACAACTCTTTTAAAGAAGATAAATTGGAAAAAGAAGTGCTTTCGATAGCAAAGAAAGTAGCTCAAGTTCCGCCTGAATTACAAGCCATGAATAAAAGAGCAGTGCATAGGCAGATGGAAGCTATGGGCATGAGGGCTGGTATTAGAGCTGGTACGGAAATTCAAGCACTAGCTATGCACTCAAAAGCTACTAGAGATCATCTCAAGGAACTATCTGAAGGATTAACTAAAGCTCTGACTAAAAGAGATTCAAAATTTGGTGATTACAGGACTTCTAAAAAAGAGAAATAGACTCTTAGTATTTTGTTGGATTCTTCTCTTCGTATCCTGCACAAATCAGAATGAAATTGTAGGCGCTAAATGGTCTGGAGATTCTGATTTCATGTTTGTTGATGAGGATCAAATGAGAATGCATTACGCAACAGAAATTTCAGGAAAAACTGCCTTTATAGGTGGTCTTTATGAAGTACTAAAAAGCCAAACTAGTGTTGTGATAGATAGACTAGAGGTAACTCAAATAGAATTCGAAACAAGAGAAGACGGAGTTAAATATTGCAGACTATGGGGTACAGTAACTAACTCTATAGAAGAATGTTATCTGCTAGCTTATGAATGTGAACCAATTTATTCAGATTAGCCCTTCATAGGAACCACCATCTAACTGGATATTTTGTCCAGATATAAAACTGGCTTGTTGGCTGCAGAGAAAAACACAGGTAGCGCCAAACTCTGTGGGATCTCCAAATCTTTTTGCAGCTATAGTAGAAGTTATTTCAGCTCTTGCTTCTTCACGACTTATTTTCTTAGTTTCCATAAGCATTTTAGTCATGAAGTTCTGGCGATCAGTATCAAACCTTTCAGGTAAAAGATTATTTATAGTTACATTGTCTATCGCAACTTGCTTTGAAATACCTTTAGAGAAAGCGGTCAATCCAGCTCTTGCTGAAGTAGAGAGACCCATTAAAGGGTGTGGTGATTTAACCATAGCAGAAGTGATATTAATTATTCTGCCAAATTTCCTTTCTTGCATGCCAGGTAACAATGCTTTTATTAACATGATCGCCGTTAAAAGGTTTGATTCAAGAGCACCAAGCCATTGATCTTTTTCTATTTCTAAAAAATTAGCTGGCGGAGGGCCTCCATTATTGTTGATTAAAATATCAGCCTCTGGGCAGCTAGAAACTAAGAGAGTTAAGGTCAGCTACGAAGTAATCCACTTTTCCTGACTTTAATGAAGAAAGTTCTGTTTTAACTTTTTTAAGATCCTCTTCATTTCTGGAATTAATTATGACATCCACACCTTCTTGAACAAGAGATAAAGCACAGGCCTTTCCGAGTCCTTTAGATGAAGCACAAACTATTGCTTTTTTTCCTTGTATTCCTAAGTCCATTTTAAAAGTTTAATCTTTGTTTTAGATCTTCAGTTAAATCATCAAAAGTTATCTTATCCGAAGTAGAACCAAAAATGTGACGATCCGGTCTCAGAATGTAAACATCATTTTTTTTCATCACTTCTTTGACTGAAGGACTGTTATTTAGAATACCTTCTTCAAGTACAACAAATTTAGAACGAATCTTTTGATAGAAATCTTTTTGCTCAGTTTTTAAATCAACCTCTTTTTTTGAGACTATGCAGAAGCCTTTACCTAAAAGGGCATCTAACCTTTCACTGCATTCCATCCCTTCCATTCGAAGTGGTTGTGGAAAAATAGACCCTGCCATGCTAGCTCTATCAGATTTTCCTTTATATAAAATCCCATTTTTTAGAGGGGGGAGTGTAAAGGAACCGTAACCTCTATCGATTAATTCTTGAGGGACATCAGAAGATTGATTTCTCTCGACAGCATCTGCATAAGCTGTCATTAGTTTTCCAATAGCAGCTGAACCATCAACCACAAATCTACTGTGAGGTTTTCTCTCCTCTTCAAAACTACCTAACACAGTTAATGGAAAAGAATCTTTTATGACACTTATCAATTTCCAGCTTAAATTGAGGGCGTCCCTGTAGCCCGACATCATTCCTTGGCCCATAAAAGGAGGGCTCTGGTGAGCTGCATCACCGATAAGGAAACAATTATCTTTCCTAAAATTTTTTGCCATCAGTGAATGAAATCGATACACAGCTGCTCTGATGATGTCGTACTCTTCTGGTTTAAGCCATGGAGAAATAAGTTCTTGAATCTTATTTTTATCGAGCATGTCATCTTTTGATTCTCCCTCCAACAGAATAAATTCCCATCTTCTGAAAGGTAAATGGGATGGAATATAAGTACAAATCCTCTTCGGATCACAGATTTGTGCAGCAAATCGAGGCAAAGTATTTTCAACATTCAATTTCACATCAACAACCAACCAGTTTTTGTCGTAATCAAGATCCTCTTGATCAAACTTCATGATATTTCTGACTTTACTGGAAGCTCCATCTGCTCCCACTACATACTGAGTTGAGAAACATTTTTCTACACCGTTTGTAAGATTTTGTGTCTTTGCAATGTAGTGATTTCCTTTAGGAATAAGATCTACTAGTTCAGTCTCTAATTTAACGGAACAAGTGGATTTTAGGAGCTCTTCTCTGAGGAGGCTGTCAGTGTAAGGTTGGTGAAACATCATTGTAGGCACCCATCCATTACTCGTTAAGTGGCCTGAAGGTATATCAATACCGCTTAATTTATTAAACTTATCGTCTAAAAAATGAGCTCCCTCTATAGTAGTAGCGTTATCTAAATAGATGTGTTCCAGGTTTAGTCTTTGCAGAATCCTTAAACCCTCATCATCAATTGTTACTGCTCTTGGAAGGTTATAAATATCCTTTTCCTTGTCTATACCTATAACATTTACCGAAGAATCACTGAGTAATAAAGAAGTTAAAGTCCCCGCTGGACCTAAACCTACGACGGTTACATCATAATCAGTTTTCATATAGAGAAGAGAGGTAAATAAACTTATTTATCAGATAATTAAGTCTTCATTTAAATTAGATAGTTAAATGATATCCACCGTCGACAAGATAGGTTTCTCCGGTTACAGTTTTTGAGATATCTATAAAATTATAGATCACATCCGCCACCTGTTCTGGAGTAACAGCTAAACCAAGAGGAGTGCTGGACTCCACATTCTTTAAAGAAGCATTGTATATATCATCTCCGAGCCCTTTTTTTAACCATTCTCCCTGAATAAATCCGGGACAGACGGCGTTAACTCGAATAGGACCTAAATTTCGAGCCATGGATTTGGTCATAGTATTCAGAGCTCCCTTTGAAGAGGCATATGCCATTGAGCTTCCTATGCCCTTAATTCCTGCTATAGAAGAGATATTTACTACACTAGGATTATCGCTTTTTAGCAAATATTCTTTACAGGCCCTGACCATTTGAAAGGGTCCCACTACATTTACTTTATATATATGAAGAAAATCTTCTGCATCTAAACCTTCAAGGTTCGAGTGATCAAACACAAATTTGGTAGTTCCTGCATTATTGACCATGCTGTCTATTCGACCCCATTGAGAAACCGTTTCTTCAATAGTTTTTTTACATGCTTCGTCATCAGAAACATCCGCTTTAATTGCAAGACCTTCAACACCTGATTTTTTACACTCCTCAACTACCTTATTGGCATCCTCAATCGTTGAGGTGCAAGTAATGGTTACATTCCAACCCTTGGAAGCCAGTAGTTTTGCTGTAGCTTCTCCAACACCTCTACTTCCCCCGGTTATTATTGCTACAGGTTTTTCTGATTTAGGCATGTTTTCTCCTTAAGTCTCTATATGCCTTTTATATTAATACTTAAATTAAATTTATATAGATTAAATTATTTTTTATTTGCGATTAACGAACTCTCTAGCGCTCTCTTCTCTTTTTGCAAATGTTGGTTCTTTTTCAAAAGTTCTTTCTACCCATTCTAAGGCTTCCTTCTCTGTAAGGCTTGTGTCCCAAACAACTCCCTGAGGTTGTGCCACATCCCAAGGGGTATCAAAAAAGACTTCAATACCATTTCCTTCAGGGTCATTAAAATAAAGAGAGAGAGCATTGCCATGACACAACGGTAAGTACTCTACATCTGCAGAATCTAGCCTTTCTTTAACTTCATACACTTCATCAAACGTTTTCACTCTAAAGGAAAGGTGGTTCAATGAAGTAGATTTATCTACATCTTCTCTTCCGACAATAAAAGCCAGTTGGTGATGTTCATCAGAATCTTGACTAACAAAAATTATTTCAGGGCCATTTTCCGCTAAAGGGCCTCTATCACTTAGGTTAAAACCAAGTGTTTTTGTATAAAACTGCAGTATTTTTACTGAGTCTTTTATATTTAAAACTGTGTGTGACCATTCTAGTTTCATAAAACTATATCAATGACAAATTGGTTATATTTCACTCAGCATATTAATCTGACTAGATTTTAATCTCCAGTATAATTGCAGGCATGAAATTAATTACATACAAATCAGATGACAATGAGAGCATAGGTTCATTGGAACTAGACGAAATTGTTCCATTTGGAGATGATCCTTCTCTACCAAAGGATATGCTCTCTTTTTTAGAGGCTGGAGAGGGCGCTGCAAATAAAGCTGTAGCTTTATGTAAAAACCCTAAAAGTAAGATTTCTTTATCAGATGTTGAGTTGTTAGCACCAATTTCTCGTCCACCTAAAATAATTGCTATCGGTTTAAATTATGCCGACCACTTAGAAGAAGTAAGGGCAGCGGGAAGAGAGATGGAGACTCCTGTTGTACCAATGATATTCAATAAACAGTCATTATCAGCATCAGGACCTTATCAAGATATCCATGACCCAAAAGTTTCAGAAATGTTAGATTTTGAAGGAGAGCTTACTTTTGTTATAGGTAAGAAGTGTAGGCATGTACCTAAGGAAAAAGCGCACGAAGTAATAGCGGGCTATACCATAGCTAATGACTTGAGCGTCAGGGATTGGCAATTAAGGGTAGCTACTTTTACCATCGGTAAATCATTTGATACACATTGTCCTTTTGGGCCAGCCATAGTTACTCCTGATGAAATCAGTGACCCTCATAATTTAGATCTCGTTACTGAAGTTAATGGTGAAAAAAGACAATCTTCAAATACCAAGCATTTAATCTTTAATTGTTTTGACTTAGTTGAACATCTGTCAACTGCCTTTACCCTGGAACCAGGAGATTTAGTATTAACTGGTACCCCGGGGGGTGTCGGAGTGATTGAGGGTAAATTTCTTAAAAATGGAGATACCGTTAAAATTTCTATTTCTGAATTAGGCCACATAGAAAATAGAGTTATCGATGAGCCCGATTCAACCGTTGTAATCGAATAACAAAGCAAGTCTAAAAGGTATTCTTTACTTTATTTAACTAAGGTAAACTGTTTTTTCAACATAGAGGAGGAAAGATGTTCGATTTAACAGGAAAAAGTGCCATTATCACTGGTTCTTCTAAGGGTATAGGAAAGTCAATTGCTTTGCAGATGGCCTTGCATGGAGCGAAGGTAGTGGTTTCAAGTAGAAAAGCCGATGTATGTGAAGAAACAGCAAAGGAAATTAATGCTGCTTGTGAAGGTCAAGAAGGAGAAGCCATAGTCATTCCTTGTAATATCTCAGATAAAGCTGCAATGCAAATGTTGGTTGATGAAACTAGGAATCAGTTTGGCAAAATAGACATCTTGGTGTGCAATGCAGCAACTAACCCTTTCTTTGGTTCTCTTTTAGATATACCAGAAGAAGCGTTTGATAAGGTTATGAATAACAACATAAAAAGTAACCATTTGCTGTGTAATATGGTTTTACCTGAAATGATAGAAAGAAAGGATGGAAGTATCATAATTGTTTCTTCTGTTGGCGGGTTAAAAGGAAGTGCAGTACTTGGCGCCTACGATATTTCTAAAGCAGCAGATATTATGCTGGTTAAGAACCTGGCCATAGAACATGGACCTCATAATGTAAGAACGAATGCCATAGCACCGGGTTTATTCAGAACAGATTTTGCTAGAGCCCTTTGGGAAAATCCTGAAATACTAAAACAATCAACTGCTACTTGTCCTTTGAGAAGGATTGGTGAGCCTGAAGAAATAGGTGGTGCAGCTGTATTTCTATGTTCCAGTGCGGGGAGTTTTGTTAATGGACACACTTTAGTTATTGATGGTGGATCCACATCTTAGGAGAAAGAAAATGAGTGAAGCAGTATTATTTGAAAAAAATGAAGGGGTAGCTACCGTTACCCTCAATAGACCAGATCGTCTCAATGCAGTCAATGATGAAATTCGGGCAGGTCTTAGAGAGAAACTAGATGATGCTTGTAAAGATGATGAAGTTAAAGTAATTATTATTACCGGAGCTGGTCGAGGGTTCTGTGCAGGAGCTGATATGGATGGATTAGCTGCTACTAGCGAAGGTAAGTCCCAGAGTGATCAGAGAGAAGCAGAACAAAGAAATTATGCTGCTAATAATGTGAAAGGCTTTGATGGTGGATTCAGTTATTTCCCGACTCTACCAAAGCCTATTATAGCGGCAATAAATGGGCCGGCAGCAGGTGTAGGATTCATTATGGCTTTGTATTGTGATATTCGGTTCGCAAAAGAAGGGGCAGTATTTTCAAGTGCCTTCTCAAAAAGAGGCTTAATAGCAGAGTGGGGCGTTGGATGGATATTGCCCAGATTAGTTGGTATTGCCAGAGCGAATGATATTTTATTCTCTTCAAGAAAGTTTTACGCAGATGAAGCAGAAAAGATGGGATTAGTAAATCAAACATTCTCAGAAGAAGATTTTGATAAATCTGTATTTGAATACGCCAAAGAGCTAGCTAAGAGTGTTTCTCCCAGATCAGTTAGGATAATGAAAGAGCAGATTTATAACGCTCAAAGGGAAACAATCGAAGAAAATCTTGAGAGCTCAATGAAAGCAATGGTTGAAAGTTTTGATACTGAAGATTTCAAAGAAGGCGTAGCTCATTTTATAGAGAAAAGAGAGGCAAATTTCACAGGGAAGTAATCAATGCATATAAATGAATTTTTAAAACAAGAAAATAGAGAAGCACTGGCTTCAGAATTAACTAAAGAAGGGCTTTTTGAACTTACCCCAGAGACTATCAGGGGTAATCAGTACAACGTATTCGTAAGTGCCCCAAAGAATCTACATGATTATTTCCAGTTTGGAGCTATACATGGCGAGTGGGATTTTTTAGCTTATGAAGATGAATCTTATTCCTACCAAGAAGTATTGGGAATGGCAGCTGGTCTAGCACATGCTCTTGTTGATGACTATGGGATAAAGAAAGGTGATTCAGTTGCATTTTCTATGAGGAATTATCCTGAATGGATGTTTAGCTATATGGCAGTAACCTCGATAGGTGCCATTGCAGTACCGTTGAATTCGTGGTGGCAAGGTGAAGAGCTGGATTACGGAATAACTCATAGTGAATCTAAGCTTTTTATTGGCGATGATGAACGACTTGAACGGTTAAAAGGATTTGTCGAAGACACACCTAGAATCGCTGTTCGTTGTGATGCTTCAAACTATGTGAATACAAAGAATTTTCAAGATATTACTGAACCTAAGGAGGGCTTTCCAGTTGTTGAAGTAGATCCTGAAGATGATGCTAGCATTATGTATACCTCAGGTAGCACAGGTTATCCAAAAGGAGTTGTTGCAACTCACAGGTCAATTATCAACACCCCGCTAGCTTGGGCTTTCTTAGCTACACTAGCTTCGAGTTTAGAAACTGATGACGGTGCTCAAACTTTCCCTCAACCAGAAAAACCGTGTACTTTAGCTGCAGTTCCACTGTTTCATGTAACCGGATCACATTCCAATTTTTTGCTCTCTTTGCTTTCAGCAACAAAGATAATTCTCATGTACAAATGGGATCCTTTAAATGCCTTAAGGTTAGTAGAAAAACATAAAGTTTCTTCTTTTTCAGGAGTGCCAACTATGTCTGAAGATATTTTACGTACCTCTAAAGAAAATCCAGATATTGATGTTTCCAGTTTAGCTATGCTGAATGGCGGTGGTGCAGCCCGACCTCCTGAGCAAATAAAAGCACAAGAGAGGGATCATCCAACCAAGGTCGCGGGAGTAGGGTATGGATTAACAGAAACCAATGCAGCTGGAACTAATGCAAGCGGAAAGTTGCTTTACACAAAACCTAGTACTGCGGGTTTTCCCACTCCTCTAATTCATGAAGTTAAAATCATTGATGAGGATGGCAACGACCTTCCTACAGGAGAGCAAGGAGAAGTTTGTATAAGATCTGCATCAAATTTCAGGTGCTATTGGAAAAATGAAGAAGCAACTAAAGAATCCTTAAGTTCAGATG
>LUQU01000001.1:42751-136102 GCA_001628005.1 SAR86 cluster bacterium REDSEA-S09_B4 | reverse complement strand
TCATCAAGAACCATGGGAAGTGTTCAAGCTATCATTTACAAAGATAAATACTTTTATGGAGCTGCTGACCCACGAAGACCGTCTTCTGGTGCTGTGGCTGTGAACCCTTAATTTATGAAAAGAAACGCAATTTTAACTGTATGGGTATTTGTTACCTTTCTTTATTTTAATGTTTTAGTTGCGGCACCTGATTCCATTTTTCGCTATTCTGATAGGGTTCATCCTGATATAGCTGATTCTAATATGGTGGTAAGCCAGAACCAGATTGCCACTGAAGTTGGTTATCAAATACTCGAGCAAGGTGGGAATGCGGTCGATGCGGCCACGGCAATTGGATTTGCTCTTGCGGTAACTTTACCAAGAGCAGGAAATCTTGGCGGTGGCGGTTTTATGCTCATATACGATTCTTCTACTAAGAAGGTATCCACCATAGATTATCGTTCTGCAGCGCCCAAAAAAGCCAAGAGCGAAATGTTTTTGAACAAGAATGGAGGAGTTATTAGATACGGTTATATAGTTACTGCCGTTCCAGGAACTGTAGCGGGGTTAATTAAAGCTCATGAAGAACACGGAAATTTATCTCTGCAAGAAGTTATTGAACCTTCAATAGATTTAGCCTCAAAAGGTTTCAGGGTGACCTATGATCTTTTCCAAGCTCTTAACTTTGGAAAAGTCTCTCTTTTAGAAGACACAACCAGTAAGATTAAATTTTATGATTCGGGCCAAAACACTCTTCCAACTGATTCATTATTTATTCAACCTGATCTAGCTAAAACATTAAGGCGGATTAGTACAAAAGGAAAAGATGGTTTCTACAAAGGGAAAACAGCTGAATTAATTTCGCAGGCTTCGAAAAATAACGGCGGTTTAATTACCCGAAAAGACCTAGCGTCTTATGAAGCGAAAGAAAGAACCGCCATCAGTACGAGTTATCGGGGTTATCAAGTGGTAACCATGCCTCCCACAGCAAGTGGAGGGTTGGTGTTATTGCAAACCCTAAATATTCTTGAGAACTTTGATTTGAGAGAACAAGGGCACAATTCGGCGAATGCAATTCATCTTTTGTCTGAGAGTATGAAGAGGGGATATGCTGATAGAACTCGCTATCATGGGGACCCTGATTATTTCCCAGTACCAATTGATCAACTGATTAATAAAGATTATTCAAAGGAAAGGGCCCTTTCTATAGATTTAAACAGTGTTACGCCTTCAAGTGAAATATTTCCAGGAAAAATTATTGTTGTAGATGAAAGTCCTGATACCACTCACTTTTCTGTAATTGATTCTGAAGGAAATGCCGTGTCCAATACATATACTTTGGGATCATCATTCGGGTCAGGAGTCACCGTGCCCGGTGGCGGTTTTTTACTGAATAACCAGATGAGAAATTTCTCTCATTCATATGGCAAGTCTGAACGAATAAGCTTATCAACCAGTCCAGCAAATAGATTACAACCTGGGAAAAGGATGATTAGTACACAGACCCCAACCATGGTTTTTGGCCCACAAGGAAATTTATTTATGATTCTCGGCTCTCCTGGTGGAGGAAGAATACCTAATATAGTCGCTCAAGTTATTTCAAACGTTATAGATCATGATATGGGTTATGCCGAAGCAGTTATGGCTCCTAGAATTAACCAAAGACTAGGAGGTAAGTTAGAGTTGGAGACAGGATTTAGTAAAGATACTATTCAATTATTGACTTTAAAAGGCCATAAGCCGACATCAGCACCTTCTATGGGAAGTGTCCAAGCTATATTTATTGATAAACCTTTCATTTATGGTGTGGCTGATACGAGGAGACCCGGTGCAGCTGCAAAGGGTAAAACTAATCTAAAGTAAAAAAGCCGGAACTAAAAAGACTGCTACGATAGAAACCAAAACTATTCCAATTACGTTTAAAAGAAAACCTGCCCTAGCCATTTGCGGAACCTTTATTAACCCAGAACCAAAAACTATTGCATTTGGTGGAGTTGCTACTGGCAACATAAAAGCACAACTGGCTGCTATCGCAACGGCAGCCGTCACTAACAGAGGGTCAAAATTAGATTGAATTGCAATAGCAGCAACGACTGGTAAGAAGGTAGCAGTTGTAGCCATATTTGAAGTTAACTCGGTTAAGAAAATTATCATTGTAACAATTAAGATTACAATGATAACGACGCTAACACCCCCTGGAATTAAATTACCTAACCAGATGGCTAGACCGGTGCTTTGAACGGCATTAGCTAAACTTAATCCCCCTCCAAATAAAACCAAAAGACCCCATGGGACGTTTTCTTGTGCGTCCTTCCAATCCAGGAGAGGGCCTTTTTTTTCAGAGTTACCACTGGGCAATAAAAACAAAATTAAAGCAGCAATCATAGCTATCCCGGCATCAGACAGATAGGTTAAGCCTGGAAGATTATCTAAAGCACTTCTCGATAGCCAAGCCAAGGCAGTAAGCACAAACACAATAAATACTCTGACTTCTGCTCCTCTGAATTTCCCTAACTCAGTTTTAAGCTCAGTTAAAAGAGATCTTGTTTCTGGAGAGGTTTCAAAGTTAACAGGATAGATAACTTTGGTAAGGATCAACCAGCATATGGGTAGCATGGTTGCACTTAGAGGAACTCCTACTTTCATCCAATCTGTGAAACTTATGTCTAGGTTGTAGTTATCTAGCATAAACCCGGCCAACATGCCGTTGGGTCCAGTTCCTATCAAAGTTGACATGCCTCCAATGGTAGCTCCATACGCTATGCCTAAAAGAAGGGCTAATTGAAAATTACTAGCCTGTTTTTCTGAAAGCTCTGTAACAGTGTCTTTCACTACAGTGATAACAGCCAATCCAATAGGGAGTAGCATTATCGTAGTAGAAGTGTTCATAACCCACATGCTAATTAAAGCAGCAGTTAGCATGAATCCACCTACGAGAGACGCCCCATTTGACCCTGCTGACTCAAGAACAATCAAAGCAATTCTTTTGTGAAGATTCCATTTTTGGATAGCTGTGGCTATTAAGAAACCACCAAAGAAAAGATAGATAATTTTGTTGGCATAAGGAGCAGCTGCTGATTGCACATCGGAAATCCCGAAAATCGGGAATAGAGCTAGAGGAATTAATGCTGTAACTGCTACAGGTACGGCTTCAGTAGCCCACCAAACACCCATTAACAGGAATAGGGCAGCAGTTCTATGACCTTCTATAGATAGTCCTTCTGGAGTTGGCATCAGTAGGACTAAAGCTAATGTGCCCAGTCCTAAATAAAATCCTAAATTATCTAAAACTCTTTGCATGAAGAAACTTATACTATAAGAAAAAGGGAGCCTAAGCTCCCTTTTTAACTTTTAAGGTCCTTATCTAACTCTCATTTGGAAATCAACATAGTAGTTTCTTCCATAATCCTGATGAGCGTCAGCATAGTAACCATAGTATCTATCTGCTGTAGGAGCTCTTTCATCCTCAAGATTTTTTATAGCAAATCTAATTCTTGCGTCGTTACCTCGCAGACCAAAACTATAAGACATAGTTAAATCCAAAGTTGTCATACTAGGCACTAGGTAAGGTACGCCATTCTTTGTACCTAAAGAAGTTTGCACAAAAGAACCTTTTTTAAGTCCGGTTAAGCTAACTCTATAAGGACCTTTATCATAAGATAACCTTAAAGAGTGCTTGTTGTCATAGACTCCATCTTTCTCAAGTAGATCACCAAAACCTTTTATAGGTATTGATTCTGGAATCACACCACTGTCTTTTGCGGCTTGAAGGGCAGCAAATTCTCCACTTGCTTCTTGCTCAAATTTGTCTAGAAAAGTTCCATTGTATCGAAGATCAAAATCTCCAACATCGCTTTCAATTCCGTATGAAACTAGAACATCAGTACCTTCAACAGTCCTTAAAGCCATATTGGTGTAATCATTTCGAACATATTTGATTTCACCGAAAGGACATACTCCAGCTGCGGCAAAACCTGCAGCATCACCATCGTCAGGGGCTTCTCTAACAACTAAAGGGTCTCCTGCAAAAGTGTCACAATTGTTGGTGCCATTCGCAAATCTTAAGAGCATGTCATTGACTGTTTGGTTTTCACGACCAAACAAACCAATGGTTTTATCTTTTTCTAAAGTCCAAGCATCAACAGTAATGACTAAATTATCTGCCGGAGTCAGTACAAGTCCGATAGAAGTGTTATCTGATTCTTCAGCATCAAGACCAGATGCACCAGTTGCCATTCTTTGAATGGTGTATCGAGAATCGGAATCAATCACATTCTCAACACTTTGCACGGCATTAACTTGAAATGCTGCTCTGTCATACCTTGTGCCAGATCTTACAACAGTTGTTTCATTCACTTGGATAATGTTTGGTGCCCTAAAAGAAGTTGACATTGAAGCCCTAAGAAATGCCCATGGAGCTATATCCCAGCCTAAGGCAATTTTTCCAACAGTGGCATTGCCAGAATCAGAATAATCCTCATTTCTAAGTGCTATTTGCATATTAGCTGATTCGGCTAAAGGAATTTGTAATTCAGTAAAGATAGAAGTTACATGTCTTCCGCCTGAAACATCACCTGTTGGCGATGAATTCAAAACATCTGCAACTAACGGATAGGTATCTCCTTCGTAGTCAGTATAGGTAATCGTTCCGTCTAACCTTGGATCCCTATCATCACTCATTTCTTCATCACGATACTCAAAACCTAACAAGACACCCACATCTCCTCCACCAGGAAGCGACCAGAAATCATTGCTAGACATTTTAAAATCAAACATTGTGAGTTTGCTTTTACCTTTTCTGTAGACATCAATAAGAGTTCGCTCTATGTTAGTAGCGTAATTGTTAGCACTAAATGGGTTGTAAGCTGCTTTAGTGTTGTCCCACAAAGCTGCTTTTAGAAGGTTATTAGACATTCTATTAGCCGTTACATCATCGGATTTAGCCTCAGAAGTGACAAAAGCTGTTTCCCAGTCCCAAGTACCTGTTGAACCCCTGAGACCTTGAAGGAATCTGTAAGTTTCTTTTTTTACACTTACTTTTCTGTTCCTTTCTTCATAACGATAGTTGTCAATATACAATTCATATCCAGCAAAAAGTGCAGTGCCATCATCAAGACGCATATTATTCAAATAATAATTATCTGGACCCACTCTGTGTTTTGAAGAAGAAAATGCATACGAAGGATGCGCAGTTCTGTAACTGTCTGACTTGTAAAAACCAAATTCGGTAAATGACTCTGTGCCATTACCCATGTCATGATTCATAAAAACTACAGTATTTGCTCTTTCTAGTTCAGATCTAACATCAGTTAAACCCCAGAAATTACTCCTCACCGCACCATTTCCATCTTGCGCTATACAAGTTCCATAGCCTGTATCAAATATTTCTCCACCTTGGCTTGAACGATTGTTACAACGAGCATCGCCTAAAGGAAAGACTTCGAATTCACCATTTGAGTCAGTAAAAACATGATTGTATGGATTGCTGCTTCCATGCTCACTGCTTTTTACCATATCGAATTGGCCGTATAGTGAGTGAGCGCTTGTGTTTCTAAAGGAAGTACTTGTTTTCCAAGGAGAATCGTCGGCAACCCAAGGTCTGTGATCTCCTGCACCCCACCTTGGATCTTCTTGTGCATTTATGTTGTCACGATCATAGTAATCAACAAATAAGCTTATATTGGTAGCCCCATCGTTAAAGAATGAGCCCCATTTCAAAGTGACTTTCGAGTCTTTAGCACCAAAGTGGTCATATCCGGCAACTTTAGATCTAACTGTCAGGCCTTCAAAATCCGTTTGTAAAACATTGTTGATAACACCAGCCACAGCGTCAGCACCATAAATAGCAGAAGCACCATCGCGTAATATTTCTATTCTATCTATTCCAGTTACCGGAATTAAGTTGGAATTTACGCTGGTAGTTGGGACATAATCGCCACCTATTAGCTCAGTCTGATAACCAGGTGAACTTACTAGTCGCCTTCCATTAAGAAGGGTAAGAGTATTACCAACACCTAGATTTCTTAAGTTGTAGGCCCCCATATCTCCACGAGATGCATTTACACCCCCTGAAGCATCTTCCGCTTCAGTGAAGTAGTTTTGACCCTGTTCAACTATGTTTTCAAGTAAATCATCACCAGAATCAACTCCAATTGCTTCGATGTCTGCACTTGAAATTATTGATACAGGTAATGCACCAGTTATTTTAGCCCCTTTAATTTGACTACCCGTAACAACAACTTCTTCTACCTCATCCTCTGCAAAAACAGAAAAAGGCGTTAACAAAAAAGCAAAAACAACGATTTTAAATAATTTATCCATAGTTCTCCCCAAAATTGTAAATAAACTAGCAATATTCTAACCGAATCCAATAAACTAAAGCTAATTATTTTATGAATACCAAATATGGCTAATAAATATTTACTTTCTTTGGATGGCGGTGGAGTCAGGGAATTAGCTACTGTCACCTTTTTGGCTAACCTAGAAAAAGAGCTAGGTGAGCCACTCTATAAGAAATTTGACTTCTTCATTGGAACCTCTGCTGGTGCTATAACAGCCATGGCCTTGTCCATAGCTAAAATGAGTGGAGATAATCTGTTGGATCTGTGGTCAGAGGAAACTTTTGAAAGAATCCTGGATTCTTCTTTATGGGATTCAAAATTAGGTCTCATGCAAATCAACCCCAAGTATGACGGAAAAGGAAAGGAGCAAGTATTAACTGAATATTTCGGTAATTTGAAATTGGGTGATGCAAGCGGTGATTTAGCTATTGTTAGCTACGACATTGAAGAGAGGAAGCCGCTCTTATTAACCTCTTATGGGAATGGTAATATTTCAGCTATAGATGCTGGTCATGCTTCTAGTGCAGCTCCAATTTATTACCCAACAGCCAGAGTAGGAAATCGATATCTTATTGATGGAGGAATAGTGGCAAACAACCCTGTTCTTCATGGATACGCTGAAGTAAAAAAACTTTACCCAAATAGTCATGTGAAAATTCTGAGTGTTGGCACCGGATTGAATAAAAGACCTTTGAAAGGCAAGGCTTCGCAAAAATGGGGTTTAATTGGATGGTTAATGCACGATCTTTTTGGTCTTATGTTGGAAAGTAGTTTAGATCATGAAATAGCAACCGAAATAATCGGTAAGGACTATATTAGAGTTAATTCCCCTTTAGGAAAGGTCAATCGGAGATTGGACGACAATAATAAAAGGAATCTAAATAATATAAGGAAGATGGGAGAGGCTTGGTGGCAAGAATTTGGAGACTCGGCCCTTGATCTTTTAAATTAAACAGATGCAATATCTAAGACTATTAATTAGCTTTTCGTTACTCAGTTTTGTTATTTCTTGTTCGGTTAACCCAGTAACCGGTGAAAGAGATTTTGTTCTGATGTCAGAGGACGCGGAACTGGAAATGGGAAGGAATTACAATTCACAAATTCTACAATCTCAATCAGTTTACGACGATACTAAAATTCAAAATTATGTTCAGTCGATAGGTGAGTCTCTTGCTAAAACAAGTCACAGATCAAATCTGATTTACAGATTCACAGTTTTAGATAGTCCCGAAGTTAATGCGTTTGCTCTCCCCGGAGGCTACATATTCATCAATAGAGGTTTGATGGCCTATCTGTCGACAGAAGAAGAGCTTGCAGCAGTGTTAGGACATGAGATAGGTCATGTAACTGCTAGGCACAGTGTCAGGCAAATCTCCCAAGCTCAGTTACTTAACATAGTTTCATATGCTGTCGCTAGTAAGGCAGGATCAGCTGCCGGAGACCTTACTAACATAGCTAGCGGAGCCTTGATAGCGGGATATGGCAGAGACATGGAACTTCAAGCTGATTCTTTGGGTGCCGAATACATGGTTAAACAAGGTTATTCGGCCTCTGGCATGATAAATACCATAGCTGCTTTGAAAGAACATGAAATGTATTCAAAAGAAGTGTCTAAAAGAAGAGGGATTGTCCAACAAACGTACCATGGTATTTTTGCTTCCCACCCATCTAATGACAATCGCTTAAAAGAAATTATTAAAGACGCAGATAATTTAAAACAAAATACTAATAGCTTTAATTCCCAAGACTACTTGGAAATATTAGAAGGGATGACCTACGGTGACAGTGAGGTTGCTGGAGTAAGGAGAAAAGATGGTTTTTATCATAAAGATTTAGACATCAGGTTAATCTCACCTAAAAATTGGGAGATTATTAACACACCAAGTTCTCTATTTTTTATTACCAAGGATGGGGAGGCTTCTTTACAAGTTAGTGTGTCTGATCAGGTAAGGAGAGAGACTCCTAAAGAGTACTTGGAAAGATTAGTATCAGGAGAGTTGTATCAATCCAAAACTCTATTATTAGGAGGCCACCAGGCCTTTTCAGCACTTTTAGAAGAGAGCTCTGGAAGAGCACGAGTGGCAATTGTGTTTAAAGATAAAAGTATATTTACTTTCTATGGAACGACAGAACAGAATGGGCTTGATATAAACCGATTCGATAGTCAATTTTTAGCTATTATTGAAAGTTTCCGGGGGCTAAATTTCAGCGAATCTAAATTAGCCAAGCCTCTGAGACTTAAATCTTACAGAGTAAAGAAAGGAGACTCTTATAGGTTGTTAGCTGAAAAAAGTCCCATTCCATTTGATCCTGAACAAAGATTGAGACTACTTAATGGGGATTATCCTACTGGAAATCTCAAAGTAGGGGCTTTGATTAAAATAGTTGAATAATTGGATTAGAGAGGATTAATTACATGACCTCCGTCAACCGTAATTACTGATCCGGTCATAAAAGAAGACGCATCACTTGCTAACAATAATAGAGCACCATCAAGTTCGGACTCTAAGCCAAGTCGCTTCATAGGAATTTTGCTTATGTATCCCTGACCTTCTTCGGTATCAAAGAAGTCCTGATTAATTTCCGTAAGAATATAACCAGGAGCAAGTGCATTAACTCTGATATTAGATCTGGCAAGCTCAAGCGCCATACTCTTGGTTAATTGAACTAAAGCGGCCTTAGCTGAAGCATAGCTGGCAAGATTTAAACCAACTCTCTCTGCCAAAATGGAGGCTATATTAATTATGCTACCTCCATCTTTATTTTTTAACATGATATCAGTTGCCATTTTGGCTATTCTAAAAGCACCATTTAAGTTTGTTTCTAAAATGCTTAGCCAACTGTCTTCGCTAATATCTTTAAATCTGACAGGATCCGATATCCCTGCATTATTTATCACTATATCCAATTGACCTATAGTGTTTTCGATTTCCCCTTTAAGACTGTTAACACTTTCTTTTGAGGTCACATCTAAATTAACAATAAAAGAGTCATTCTTGAGTTCACTTTGTAATTTTTCCATCTTCTCAACTCTTCTTGCAGCCAGGATTGTTTTGGCACCATTAGAAGATAGAGTTTTAGCAAAATGTTTACCTAAACCGGAAGAAGCACCTGTGATGAGTGCTACCTTTCCAGACAGGTCGAAAGGATTTTCTTTTTCCATATTTAGATTATTTCAAAATACCTTTCTAATTCCCAGCTAGAGATTGTTTGTTCTTTTTCGAATAGTGGTTTGTTTTTTAAGAACTGTTCATGCTCCCAAAGTCGAGAAGCGGAAAAATGATCCACAAACTGATCTCCCCATATAGATCTTGCTGCTTCAGATTTTCTAAAGAGCTCAGCCGCCTGCAATAGTGTGCTAGGAACTCTATAGGTTTCTTCTGTTTTCATGGTGTAGGCTTCACCGGATATAGGTTCTGTGGGCTGTAGTTTTTCTCTAATTCCTAAATAGCCTGCAGCGAAAGTAGCAGCTAAAGCTAGATATGGATTCGCGTCAGCACCCGCCAGTCTATTTTCTATTCTTTGTGAGTCCGGTGATCCCTCAATCACTCTAAATCCTGTAGTTCTATTTTCTTTCCCCCAGGTCATGTTAATTGGTGCCCAAGCTCCCACACACAAGCGTTTATATGAATTTGTAGTTGGTGCAGTCATCGCCATAAACTCTCTACTATATTTTTGTAGCCCACCAAGGAAATTAATCATTAACTCACTCATTCCAGCACTTTCTTCGTTCCAAAATACCGGTTTATTTTCTAGATCTACTAAAGAACAGTGTATATGGCCTGATTGACCAGGGTATTTTTCAGACCATTTGGCCATAAAGGTAGCCATAAGGTTTTTTCTTTGCGCTAAAACTTTCATAAAAGTTTTGAATAAGACAGCTTTATCTGCTGAGTTTAGAGCTTCATCTACTCCGATAGCAGCCTCTAAAACACCCGGTCCTGTTTCTGTATGTAAGCCTTCAAGAGGAAAATCCATAACCGAGCTCATTTTTAATATTTCCTGATATAAATCTGAATGAACTGAGCTTCTTAACAAAGAATAACCAAACATCCCAGGTGTAAAATTAGACAGGTTTTTAAACCCTTTATCTCTAACAGAGACTGGAGATTCATTAAATAAAAAGAATTCATACTCCAGCGCTGATTTACCTTTAAGCCCAGATTCTCTTAAAAGACTCAGGACTTTTTTTAAAACACTTCTAGGGCAAACTTCTCCGTCTTTTAACTCAGAAAGGAAAAGAGGAGTATTTTTTTCGAACGGAACTGTTCTTTTAGATTCTAAAAGAATTTTGACAGTTTGATCAGGAAAACCTGTATGCCAACCTGTAAATAAATTCTGTTCATCAGAAACTTTAAACTCATAGAGGGCATCGGAGCTATCCCAACCAAAAATGACATCACAAAATCCATAACCAGACTCAATGGATTTAAGAAACTTATCAACATGCATGTATTTACCTCTAAGCACGCCATCAAGATCAGTAATTGCAACCTTTACATATTCAACACCTTTCTGTTGAAGGGCTAATTTTATTTCTTGGCTATCTACTTCCATGTCGCAATATTAACTCGGATTGATAATAATCATAAAGAGGCTGTTAAAATAGCCTCAAAGTTCAAGATCTTGTTTATTAAATTTAATTCATCATGAAAAGAGAGATAGCCGTCTTAGGAGGAGGAAGTTGGGGCACAGTCTTGGCAAATCTAGCTTCAATAAATGGAAATAAGGTGACCCTCTGGATGAGAGATGAATCGAATATTAGATCAATAAATGAAGCCAACTTAAATACAAGATACCTACCCGACTATTTGTTGGATGAAAATCTAACTGCAACTAGTAATATTGAAGATATTAGGTCTAGTCTATTTATTCTTTTTTGCATTCCAAGTAATTCATTCAAGGAAGTTTTAACCAAAGCTATTCAACATATTAATCCCGATGCTTTTTTGATAAGCGCAACCAAAGGTATTGAAGAAGAAGGATTCCTTCTGATGAGTCAAATCTTAGAGAATGAGACTAAGGGGCATGACATAGGGGTAATAAGCGGCCCTAATTTAGCTCAAGAAATTTCACTTAATCAGCTAACCGGTACTGTAATAGCCAGTAAAAGTAGGGTTCTACAAGATGAGTGCATAAAAATATTTTCTTCAGATTCATTCCGTTTGTATACCAACGATGATCCATATGGAGTTGAACTGGGCGGAGCTTTGAAGAATATTTATGCCATTGCCTGCGGGATTGCTGATGGCCTAGATTCTGGTGAAAATACGGTAGGTATGATTATGACCAGAGGTCTTGCTGAGATGAGCAGGTTTGCTGTAAATCAAGGGGCAGATCCTATGACTTTTTTGGGCCTTTCTGGAGTGGGAGATTTAATAACAACATGCGCATCTCCCTTAAGTAGAAACCATGCTTTGGGAAAGTTAATAGGCAAGGGGCTTACAATTGATGAAGCTCAAAAAGAGATAGGTCA
Source organism: SAR86 cluster bacterium REDSEA-S09_B4 (assembly GCA_001628005.1). Taxonomy (GTDB): domain Bacteria; phylum Pseudomonadota; class Gammaproteobacteria; order Magnimaribacterales; family Magnimaribacteraceae; genus AEGEAN-183. The sequence continues at coordinate 124,306 of LUQU01000001.1, read as the reverse complement.
GACAACTGAAGGCTTGAAGACCCTAAAGGTTGTTTGGGATAAGGCTAAAGAAGAAGGCATTGAAATGCCGATTGTAAATTCCTTATATAAAATCATTTATGGGAAAGAATCTCTAGAGGGATCCATTGAGAAAGTTTTAGGCACAGACCAACCTAAAGATGTAGAATTCTCTAGATAATTAAAAAGTTATATTTATGAGTAAAAAATTTGAAGAAGAAAAAATAGACGCAGAAGAGTTGAAAGAAAATGTCTTTAATCAGGGCAAGTGGTTAAGGCTTCTATGGATTGCCTTATTTCTATTTATCTATGCATGGGCCTCAATGGTTCTTTACATAATAGCCGTGTTGCAATTCTTATTTAACTTATTTACCGGCAGTCCTAATAAGAGCTTGAGTGAACTGGCCGCTTTATTTAGGGAATGGATGGTTCAAATTATAAATTTTGTAACCTACCAAGAAACGGATAAACCTTACCCTTTTAGTGAGTTTCCAAATAAAAAGGGTAAAAAATGATAGAGCTTTATACAGCTCCCACTCCTAATGGTCACAAAATCAGCATTGCTCTGGAAGAAATGGGTCTATCTTATGAAGTAAAGCTTGTAAATATTGGAGAAGGGGAGCAAAAAAAAGAAGAATTTTTAGCTATTTGTCCGAACGGTCGTATTCCCGCAATAGTAGATACCGATAACAATAATTTTGCTGTATTTGAATCTGGGGCAATTCTTTTGTACTTAGCTGAGATTTCTGGTGGAAAGTTCTTACCGCAGGACTCACTCAAGCGCTCTGAAGTTATTCAATGGTTAATGTTCCAAATGGCTGGAGTAGGTCCTATGCAAGGTCAAGCCAATGTCTTTTTTCGATATTTCCCAGAAAAACTTCAGTCGGCTATTGATAGATATCAGAATGAAACCAAACGGCTTTATACAGTACTGGATATTCAACTCAACGGTAGAGACTTTATTTGTGATGAGTTAACCATTGCAGATTTTGCTACTTTTCCCTGGGTTAATATTCATGAGTGGTCTGGTGTAGAAATCAGTGACTTAAAAAATTTATCTGCTTGGGTTGAAAGGTGTAGGGAAAGGCCTGGCTTTAAAGCAGGTCTAAATGTACCAAAAAGACCTGACAGAAAAGAGGTTGACCCTGAAGAGGTAAAAAAAGCAGCAGCTAAAATGTTACAAAAATAGTTTCTTCTTAATTTAAATATGGATAGTTTTGAAAATAAGATTGCCGTAGTTACCGGTGGCGGCGCAGGCATGGGAAGAGAGTTAGTCAGACAGTTAGCTAAAGAAGGTTGCGACATTGCTCTGTGCGATGTGATGGAAGAAAACATGCAAGAGACTGTTGATATAGTGGCTTCAGAATCTCCCGAAGTAAAGATTACTGGTTTCAAATGTGATGTCTCCTTGGAAGGAGATGTCCTTTCTTTCAAAGACAAGCTAATAGAAGAGCATAAAACTGATCACATCAATCTTCTTTTTAATAATGCAGGAATCGGAGGCGGAGGTAGTTTCTTGCAAGGCGATCAAGAAGAATGGGAAAGGACTTTTGCCATATGTTGGTACGGGGTTTACTACTGCTCAAGGGCTTTCATGCCTTATTTAGTAGCCAGCACAGAAGGACATATCATCAACACTAGTAGTGTTAATGGATTTTGGGCTTCTTTAGGCGGATTCCCTCACACCTCCTATTCTGCTGCAAAGTTTGCGGTCAAAGGTTTTACTGAAGCCTTAATCCAAGATTTAAGGCTTAATGCACCACATGTAAAGGCTTCTGTTGTTATGCCTGGTCATATAGGGACATCCATAGCCCTAAATTCTGGCAAGATTTTAGGACATGCAGACGCCGAAGAATTATCCGATGAGGAAATAGAAGAAATGAAAAAAGTATGGATCTCATTAGGTGCACCTGTACATAATTATTCTAACGATCAGATAAGACAGATGGTTAAGGAAAGAAGGGAGAGCTTTAAAACTAATGCACCCACCAGTGCTGCACAAGCTGCGGAAATTATATTGAATGGTGTGAAAGAGAAAAGATGGAGAATATTAGTGGGAGATGATGCCAAGAATCTAGACAAAAAGGTAAGAGAAAATCCTGAAAAGGCTTATGACCCTGACTTTGTATCTCCTTTCAGCATAGAATAATTCAGGAAAATAAAAATGAAAACTTTTAAAGATAAGGTAGCGGTAATTACAGGGGCTGGCTCAGGAATGGGTCGTTATTTGGCTGTTTTATTAGCTAAAGATGGAGCTGATATTGTGGCTTGTGATGTAAATAAAGAGACCCTAGATGAAACAGTAGAAATGTTACGCAAACATAACGTTTCAGTTTCTTCTCATCTTTTAGATGTAGCAGACAAAGAAGCTATCGAAGCTCTTCCTCAAAAAGTAATTGATCAGCATGGAAAGGTTGATCTAGTTTTTAATAATGCTGGGGTTACAACTGGAAAACATTTTAAGGATATGGAAGAAGAAAACTGGGATTGGGTTATGGATATAAACCTTCATGGTGTAATTAACAGCACTAGGGCTTTCATTCCACATTTGATAGATAGACCTGAAGCTGCCATCGTTAACACCTCTTCAATTTTTGGTATGGTAGCTGTTCCAGGCCAAACGGTTTATCACGCTACTAAGTTTGCAGTTAGGGGTTTTACTGAGAGCCTTGCCTTAGAAATGGCTCAATCAAATGAAAATCTGCAGATTCATTGTGTCCATCCAGGACATGTAGGAACAAACATCGTATCCAATTCACGATTAGATGATGAAGGGCTGCAAAACGAAGAAGAAAGAAGGTCAAGTATTTTTACCAGGGAACAACCTGACACAGTAGAAGCAATGGCAGAACAATTTAAGGAAGGAGGAATGCATCCAAGTAAAGCTGCTCAAATAATTCTCAACGGTGTTAAGAAGAATAAAAGAAGAATATTTATAGGTTTAGACTCAAAGCTTCTTGAACTATCTCAAAGAATTTTTCCCAATAAGTATCATAGGGTTTGGCCCTTTTTCATGATTCCCCTGATGATATTCAGGGACAAGAAACCACTTAAATCACTCGATTAACTTCTTGTAAGTTGAATATTTAGGATTATCGACAGAGATTTTCTTCTTAGTGATTTCAATTAAAACTTCTTGAAGTTCTTTGTCATCAAGTTTTAACTCTCCCATTTCTATTTGTTTAGCTAATTCTCTAATATTAGCCTTGTTGGGGTCTTTGAATAAATTTAAAAGAATTTCTTTGGATTCTTTTGAGAGGATTTCTTCATTTTGTTGTTCTCTTTTAACAATATTTAGAACATTAATCGCTATTTGAGTCTTAAATGCTAGATGGTCAGGCAAGTTAATTTTTATTTCCTTCTCTAAAAACTCTGAAACCACTTCTACTAGCTCGGCGTTGGTTGGCCTGTCAAAAATCATCATTTTCCTCCAAGAAATAATAAATCGACTAAATCAATTTCAGTTTCAGATACTCTTCTGCCTATTGCAGCCTTTTCGAGTGAATTAATATCTCCATTTAAATGAGCATAGACTTGAATGAGGCAGATCACTCCCCATCTAAGTGTTCCCAGTACCTGCCATATTTTAACTTCTTCGTGATTAATTTCTTCATTACTTATAGAGTTATATCCTTCAAGAAACTCTTCCAAATCACCAAAGCCACCAACTACTTTTTCTGATTGACCAAATCTCCACGAGTTAATGCACATCCAGCCGATATCCAACATCGGGTTTCCTATGCTAACCATTTCCCAGTCGATTACAGCAGCTAGACCAGACTCATCAATCATTAAATTTCCTAATCTAAAGTCGCCGTGCACTAGAGTATCTTTTCTTGTTGTAAAGTCTTGTTGATTCAACCATTTAAAAGCGTATTCAAAAACAGGCAGAGGTTGATTAAAAGATTTATAAGTTAAGTTCAGTCTTTCCAGCTCCTTTCTAATAGGTTTTTTTGGTACTTGACTAAAGTCGTTTGTATCAACTGAGTGTATCTTTGCTAAGGCTTCGCCACATTGAAAAGCTAATTTTTTCCTAGCTTCACTGAATTTTTTATCTCTCAGGATCTTTCTAGCTATAGATTCTCCAGGTATGAGATTCATAAGATAAGCATCCCCTAAGTCTTTATCATCAGATGAAATAGCCACTATCTCAGGAACAGGAGCGCCCGAAGATCTTACTTTTTGCTGTATTTCTGCCTCCTCTGATTTAAGAACAGCTAAAGGCGATTTTTTCCCTGAACCTTTCCTGAGAATAAGCTGTTCGCTGTTTTTATTATCAGAAAAAGTGAACTTCCATGTTTCGGCTGAAGCGCCTCCAGTTAGAGGAATTAGTTCAGAAACCTTTCCTTCTTTGCCACTTTTAAGTAGAAATTCTTCTATCTTTAATTGAAGGTCGTTAGACATAGCGTTTAGGATTCAAGATCAATCTCTTTTTTATAGCCTTTTAATTTAATTTTTTCTTGAGTAATTTCTAGATCATCTATTCCTTCCAAAACTTCATGATTAAATTTGTATATAGTTTTGTAGTTACCTTTAGAAGCATTTTCGTTATAAGCTTTTATTGATTTCCTAGTTTTTTCTAATTTTTTTTCATAATCCTTGAAAGCTTTATTGGTAAGACGTTTTTTTATTTGAGATAAAGTAACATCTGGTCCCAAAATTAAAGCGGAAGCATTATTCCCTCCGAATCCTTTTGCATTTAAAAAGGCAGCTTTAAAGAAATTAGGCTTTTCTACTTTATCGTTTATTAGAATAGCTAAATTATCATCATAAACATCTTCTGCTGTTTTTTGAATGGAATGTATTCTTGGTATCACACCTTTATCCCAAGTTCCTAAGGCACTAATTAACTGATCACCACCAGCAACTGCCATACTGTGACCCAGGAATGATTTAAGGGCAGAAACAGGCCATTTTTTAATTCCAAAGGCTTTTGCTACCTTATCTAGAATATGCGATTCAGAAGTTCTGTTTGCAGGGGTTCCAGTTCCATGCGCATGAATGAAAGTTTGTTCTTGTAAGGTTTTTGATCCGAGAATCTTATTAGCTGAAGCCACGCATTTAGCTAAGGTTATGTAGTTTCCAATACCTGGACCACTTATAGAGCTTTTAAACCCATCTGCATGAGAAGCAACAGTAGGTACAGAACCATATATTTCAGCACCTATTTCTAACGCTAGATCTTCATCCATAAGAATTATAAATTGGGCTGACTCTCCCAAAACCATGCCAATATTGTCTCCAAAAGGTCTGCAGGCCTTTGTTTGATTAGGTTCTTTTTCCTTTTCTTTAAGTTGCGATTGGAGAGCAACCATACGTTTGTCATCAGACAAGCCACTGACCGCAAAAAACCCATCATATATTTCTGGTGTAATAGGGGCTTCAGCACTACCGACAATCACTACCCTTGAAGTTCCATTCTCTATAATTTCCTTCCCCAGCTGTAAATTGAATAAAAAGGTCGCACAAGCACCGGCTGCATGACCAGTTCTCCCTACATTTCCTAACATATATGCATTAATAAAATCTGCGGACATGCCAATCAAACCAAACGCTAGATTTTTAGAACTAGACCTTGACCCCTTAATTCTTGATTGCATCATTCCACCAAGCCCAAAGTGATCCAGATTACCCATAGCGGATCCGCTAAAAACTGCAATTTGATCTGGCGACACTTTTTCTTCTATCTCAGACCATTTAATTCCAAATTGGCCCAATGTGTCACTCATGCCAAAGATTGTCATTTGTAAAGCCCTGGCATGTTGTCTTGAAGAATAAAAACTTCCAGGATCGAAACCTGTAGGTAATTGACCTCCTGCACTGGCTTTAATCTGATCCAAGATTATTCCATCAGGGTCATATAGTTCTCTATTCAACTTTCTAACCATAGTATTTAATCGAATTTGGTCTGAGTTCTGGTTTAAGAAATCATTAAGATTTTCAATCTTTTCTGAATCCTTAGACCAACTGTTACCCGAGGCTTTAATTAATCCTTGCATTACTGCAAGGTCCTTTAAAACCTTGGTTTGATCTTCTTTAGACAGGGAATCAAAAACCGTATTCTGATAACCAATATGATCGGAACTACGGCCGGCAGCATTTACACCTCCAAAAGAAGTAATTACTGGTATGGGTTTTTTTGTCACTTATTTTTTTACAACTATTTCTTAAGAATCTATTGTATGGCAATATCTACAAATATTAATTCAAAAAATATTTTAAAGGACTAATTATGCATCCAGGAGTAAACGGAAAAAAATTTCCTGATAAACCGGCAATTGTAATGTTGTCTAGCGGCAAGACAGTTACGCATGGGGAATTGAATGATTTATCAAATCAAGGAGCCCAACTCTTCAGGTCTTTAGGATTAAAGCCAGGTGACTCAATAGCTTTTATGCTTGAGAACCATCATCTTTTTTTCCCAATAGCATTTGCTGCTTGGAGAAGCGGTTTAAGGTACACGGCTATTAGTTGGAGATTGCAACCTGCAGAAGTTGAATACATCGTTAAAGACTGTGAAGCCAAAGTTTTTATTACGTCTAAATTTTTGGAGGAAACCGCAGCAAATTTAGAGGAAGTTTTGGGCGGAGTAAAAAAGTTCATGTTAGATGGAACTTCTTCGGGCTATGAGTCATATGAAGAGAGTATTGCGTCTATGCCAGAAGAAGCAGTAGAAGACGAATGTCAGGGCGGATCCATGCTTTATTCTTCTGGTACAACAGGAAGACCTAAAGGAATCTACCGAGAATTACAGCTGAACCCTTTGCCTTATACCCAGGAGGAAGATGACCTTGGTTTAGGTAGAGTAGTGGAGGGTATTTATGGGGGCGATGAAAATACGATCTATCTATCTCCAGCACCTCTTTATCACTCAGCACCTTTAGGCTTTAACACAGGCTTTCTTTCTTTAGGAGGCACCTCTATCGTTATGGAGAAGTTTGATCCTGAAGCAGCACTAAAAGCAATTCAAGATTATAAAGTCACCCATTCACAATGGGTGCCTACAATGTTTGTCAGATTCCTTAAGACAGATGAGTCGCTTAGATCAGCTTATGACTTATCTTCACACAAAGTTGCAATTCACGCAGCTGCTCCATGCCCCATTGAAATAAAGGAGAATATGATTAATTGGTGGGGCCCAATACTATTTGAGTATTATGCTGGTACTGAGTTCAACGGTATGACAATTGTGAACTCGGAAGAATGGATGGAGCATAAAGGAACCGTTGGAAGGCCGTTGGTTGGAGAACTTCATATTCTAGATGATGAAGGTAATGAACTGCCAGCTGGTGAAGCGGGAGGAATTTATTTTGGAGGTGAAACCGCTACCTCATTTGAGTACCACAATGACAAAGAAAAGACTCAAAGTGCAATTTCAAAGCAAGGCTACAGCACTCTAGGTGACATAGGCTATGTGGATGACGAAGGGTATCTGTATTTAACAGACAGAAAAGCTTTTATGATTATTTCTGGAGGTGTAAATATTTACCCTAAGGAAACGGAAGATGCACTTATTATGCACCCTAAAGTTGCGGATGTAGCAGTCTTTGGGGTACCTCATCCAGAGATGGGCGAAGAAGTGAAAGCCGTAGTTCAACCGGCAAACATGTCTGATATAGGAGAAGATTTGGAAGCCGAACTAATCGCTTTTTGTAAAGAAAAAATTTCTCATGTGAAATGTCCTAGGAGTGTAGATTTTGAAGAAGAATTGCCTAGACATCCCACTGGCAAGTTATATAAAAGGCTTTTAAAAGATCGTTATTGGAAGTAGATAACTATTGATTTGCAGTCTTAAAATGTAGGTCATTATCAGTTATTGATCCCCATCTTACTTCTGTTACATCGGAAAGATAACTCTGATTGCCTTGCCATGGCGCTTTCGAACCTTGTTTCGGCATCCTATCAATAGCTCTTTTTACGTAACCGGAAGACAGGTTCAAATAAGTACCTTCTTCTTTAACATCTTCGCCTACTTCAGGAGTGCAGTAATCATAGCCATGCTTGTCCATATAATTCAAAAGTTTGCAGGTGTACTCTGAACTTAGGTCAGCACCTAAAGTCCAACTGGCTCTCGCATAACCAAAACTGCAAGCAAGATTTGGAATGCCATTAAACATTCTTCCCTTAAAGGCTAGTTTTTCAGATATATCAACTTTTTCATTATCCACCTTGACATCAATCCCATTCAGGAATTGAAGATTTAAACCTGTGGCCTTAATAATAATGTCTGCATCAAGTTCTTTTCCCGACTTTAGTCTTATACCGGTTTCCGTAAATTCATCAATGTGGTCAGTTACAACTGAAGCCTTACCAGCTTTCATTGCTTCAAAGAAATCTGCATTAGGAACAAAACACAACCTTTCATCCCAAGGTTTATATCTGGGAGTAAAATGCGTCTCAATATCATAATCTTTTCCTAAGTGATCCCTTACACCGTTTATTAACATTTCTTTTACTTTTTCAGGGTTTTTAATACAGCGGTTATAGAAAAAATTCCCCATTAAAATATTTTTCCATCTAGTAAGGAAATAAGCAGTTTTCTGTGGAAATATCTTTTTAAAGAAATTTCCAATCATGTCCCTATCCGGAGCAGCCATAAAGTAAGTAGGTGATCTCTGTAGCATCGTAATGTGTTCTACATCATCAGCCATTGCAGGAACTATGGTTACAGCTGTTGCTCCGCTTCCTATTATGACCACTTTTTTATTTTGATAATTTAAATCTTCAGGCCATTTTTGAGGATGGATTATGGGTCCCTTGAACTGATCTTGATTCTTAATGGCAGGGTTGTAGCCTTCTTCATAATTGTAATAGCCGCCACAACACATAAGAAAGTTACATGTGTAGTTATCAATTGTTCCTGATTCAATATTCTCTACTTCTAATGTCCATTTAGATTCAGAAGAAGACCAAGAGGAGGTCAGAACCTTATGTTGATATTTGATTTTATCTTTGAGATTATTTTCAGCAATTGTTTCATCTAAGTAGTTCATTATTGAAGGTCCATCGGCAATAAATCTTTCATCTATCCAGGGTTTGAATCTGAACCCCATGGTATGCATATCAGAGTCAGATCTTATGCCTGGATAACGAAACAAATCCCATGTTCCTCCAAAGGTTTCTCTCCCTTCGAGTATTACAAAAGATTTATTTGGGCATTGTTTTTGTAAATGGTATCCGGCACCAATACCTGAAATTCCCGCGCCTACGACGACTACATTAAAATGTGACTGATCTGCTTTCATTGTTATATTTTGTTACTAGATTACTAAAAATATGGGTCAAGGTCATTTTTGAATACTTTTTTCACAAGCTTCAACTGTCTGCTTTAATAAAGTATTTATGGTCATGGGGCCTACTCCACCTGGAACTGGAGTATATGCAGAACACTTTCCTTCGACTTCATCTAGATCAATATCTCCACATTTCTCAGGATGGTAACCGGCATCTATGACAACGGATTTTTCTTTAATCCAATCCGATTGAATAAATCTTGGAATGCCAACAGCTCCAACTAATATGTCCGCTTTTTGAATGTGTTCAGCGAGGTTCTCTGTTTTTGAATGACAAATAGTTACAGTTGCATTTTCATTTAGCAACATCAAAGCCATGGGCTTTCCTAAGATCGGGCTTCGTCCAACAACTACAGCATGTTTTCCAGAGATCTCTATCTTGTAGTTCTTTAAAAGTCGCATAATACCGGCTGGTGTGCATGAGCCATAGGCAGCTTCACCCATAGACATTTTTCCAAAGCCTAGGCAAGTAACGCCATCAACATCTTTTTCTAGGGCTATCGCATCAAAACATTGTCTTTCATTTATTTGTTCAGGCACTGGGTGTTGTAAAAGTATTCCGTGAACATCTGGATTCTTATTCAATTTTGAGATTTCTTTTAACAGCTCAGTTGTAGAAGTGTTCGAAGGTAATTCTACTTTCAAAGAATCCATTCCAATTCTTTCACAGGCATTTCCTTTCATTCGAACATAGGTTGCTGAGGCTGGATCCTCACCAACCAAGATGGTTGCCAAGACCGGAACTTTCTTTATTTTTTTCTTTATTAATTCAACTCTCTCTACCAAATCTTTTTCCGTTGATTGGGAGAGTGATTTACCATCTAGAATTATTGTCATAAAAGATTGAGATTAATAAGCAATTTTCTCATTATTTTTGACTGCTAGAAAGTTAATCTTTTATTTGACGCTTAATAAAAGGATACTTAACATGCACGGCCTTCGGGGCATAGCGCAGTCTGGTAGCGCACCTGCTTTGGGAGCAGGTGGTCGCAGGTTCAAATCCTGCTGCCCCGACCAGGCTTAAATAGATGAAAGAGAATCCAATAATTATCATCGGGGCAGGTTTGCAAGGACTTGCCACTGCCAATGCGCTAATAGACAGAGGTGAAGAAGTTCTACTGTTAGAAAGAAGTTCAGGAGTTGCCACTCAGACCAGTTTTGCGAATGCAGGAATGTTAACGCCTTCACAGGCTGCTCCCTGGAATTCAATGGCTGATATAGTAAATATACTTTCAGGGATAGGTAAGAAAGACTCACCCATGCTCTTAAAACTAAATCAAGTACCTTCTCTATTTTTTTGGGGGATGAGGTTTTTACTTAATTCTTCCAAATCGAAATACAGTTCCAATACAGAAAACATATGCAAATTAGCACAACACAGTTTAGCGCTTACACAACAGATTAGAGAGAAATATGGTTTCAATTACGACCATTCTTCAGTAGGCACCATGAAAATTTTTCGCGATGAATCAAGTTTCAATAAAGCTTCACAAGAAGTTAAGAGATTAAGTGATCTAGGTTTAACTTTTAAGGTTCTTAACAATCAGGAAGTGGTGGAACAAGAACCTTGCTTGAGCGATGTGTCTGAGAGGATTTCTGGAGGAATAATTTTTCCTGATGATGAGACTGGAGATGCTTACAAATTCTGTAAGGAGCTGGAAACAGTTATAAAAGAAAAAGGTGGAAGAATTCATGTAAATACTGAAGTAAAAAGGATTCATTTTAATAAAAGAAAGGTAAACTCAGTTGTTACAGATAGAGTCGAAATAAAAACCTCAAGAGTGGTATTGACTTCAGGTAGTTGGACAAATCATCTATTAAAAAACACTAGATTAAATTTGCCCGTTAAACCAGTTAAAGGATATTCATTAACCTTGGATACCTCAACCTTAAATGATGCCCCAAAAATGCCTATTATAGATGAGCGGATTCACACTGCTTTTTCTCCATTAGGTTACTCTTTAAGGGTGGCAGGAACAGCTGAATTTGCTGGCTTTAATGAGGGTATTCATCAAAAAAGGATAGATTACCTGTATAAAACATTAGAGAGTGTTTACCCATCTATTGCGGCTAAATTAGATCTTGATAAAGGGACTTTGTGGTATGGATTTAGGCCAATGAGTCCGGACGGCATGCCTTACATAGGACCTACAAAAATATCAGGTTTATTCGTTAATACGGGTCATGGGCATTCAGGCTGGACTTTAGCTATGGGGTCAGGAGATGTACTGGCTGATCTCATGCTTAAAAAGCAGCCCAATCTAGAGGTTAAACCCTTTTTGGCTTCTAGAGCAGTTTAATTTTGAGCCGATAAGAGGCGTTGCTAAACTTAAGACCAATCATATCTTTAAAGCTAGTAGGCATATTTTTTTATATAATTTCATAATCTCCTCGTAGCTCAGTTGGATTAGAGCAACTGCCTTCTAAGCAGTGGGTCGCAGGTTCGAGTCCTGCCGAGGAGGCCATCCTCGAAAAAACACTCTAAGAAGTTGATTAAAAGTGCTTTGAATATTATATTTTTCTCATAGATTTATTTTTTAATAATCACTAAGGCTGTAGTTAGATTAATGATTGCTCTTCATATAAGTATTTACGGTAGGGTCCAAGCAGTCGGCTTCAGGAACTGGATGAAAAAAAGTGCAGAAAAAAAAGGCGTGTTTGGCTGGGTTCGGAATGCATCAGATGGCTCAGTAGAAGCTTTTATTCAGGGAGAAGATGAGACCTTAAATGACTTATTAGCTTTATGCTGGGAAGGCCCAGATCTAGCGGATGTTGAAGATGTTCTTACTCAAGACAGCAATGTGGACGAATCTATAGATTCCTTTGAAATCCACTAGACAATAAATTTTTGTTTAAATTTAAGAGCCTCTTTAAGTTTCCTATTGGTTAAATGATAGAATGCCAAAAAATTGGTGGGTGTAGCTCAGTTGGTAGAGCTCTGGCTTGTGGTGCCAGTGGTCGTGGGTTCGAGCCCCATCACCCACCCCAAAATACATAGGAAAAGAATATGAGATTCTCTTTTGGAAATAAAAATGAGGTAGAGCAAAGTCTTACTATTTCAGTTGCTGCAGATGAAATTGAGAAACAAGTTAAGAGTAAGCTAAATACAGCACAAAAAACGGCAAAAATTAAAGGCTTTAGGAAAGGTAAAGCTCCATTGGATGTAGTTAAAAAAATGTATGAACCTGAGATAAGGCAAGATGTGATTAATGACTCAGTAATCAAGAAATTTTATGAAGTAGTGGAAAAACAAAATTTAAAACCTGTAGGCCGACCCAACTTAATACCTGAACGGATAGAAATAGAAAAGGATGTCATCTTTAGAGCAACTTTTGAAGTTTATCCGGAAATCTCTCTAGGTAACTTAAGTAGGCTGAGCTATACAAAAACTGTGAGTTCAGTCACTGAAGAAGATGTAAATAAAACTATAGAAAACATAAGAAAACGGATGTGCTCTTGGGAATCAAAGGAAGATAATGCCTCTTCAGGAGATCAAATCAAAATTGATTTTATTGGAAAAATTGAGAATGAAGAATTTGAAGGCGGATCAGCAAAAGATTTTGTTGTAGAAATTGGATCTAAATCAATGATTGAAGGTTTTGAAGAAGGGCTAATAGGGCTAAAAACATCTGATAAAAAGGATTTAGTGCTAACTTTCCCGGAGGATTACGGAAAAAAAGATTTAGCCTCCAAAGATGTAGTTTTTAGTGTTGAAGTAAAAGAGGTTCTTAAGCCTAAACTCCCAGCGTTAAATGAAGAGTTTTTTAAGTCGACTGGGATCGTGGCTGAAAACTTGGATGAATTTAAAAAAGATATAGAGACAAAATTACAGGAAGATCTAGAAAATCTTTTAAAAAATAAAAGTAAAGCCAGTGTATTAGATTCAATAAGGGAAGCTAATGTTTTTGAGGTTCCTAGTGCAATGATAGAGTCAGAAATAAACAATATGAGAGAAGATGCTGCTAGAAGAGTAGGCATGGATCCAAAGGACTTAAAAGAAGATCTTTTCCCCAAAGAAACTTTTGAAGAAGAAGCTAAGAATAGAGTTAGTGTAGGTATAATTTTAAACAAGATAATTGAAGAGAAGAGCATTAAGGCAGATGGAGACAGGGTAAGAAAAATAATTGAAGATCGTGCTGCAATGTATAAGGAACCTCAACAGGTAGTTAACTGGTTTTACTCAAACGAAGAACAATTAAGGGGTATTGAATCCATCTCTTTAGAGGAGCAAGTTGTAGAAATTCTCTTATCTGAAGCTAGCGCAGTTGAGGAGGAACTAACTTATGAAGAATGTGTCACTGGTAAGCAAGGGGCTTGAATTTTTACCCTTTAACCCAAAATAGTATTAAATAATAGGTATGAATAGTACAAAAGACACAACTTCTATCAATCAATTGGTACCAATGGTGGTAGAACAAACTCCTAGGGGGGAAAGAGCTTATGATATTTATTCTAGATTGCTTAAAGAGAGAGTGATCTTTTTAACGGGTCCTGTCGAAGATATTGGAGCAAATTTAGTAGTCGCCCAAATGCTTTTTTTAGAAGCAGAGAATCCTGATAAAGACATATCTCTGTACATTAATTCTCCTGGTGGCTCTGTCACTGCTGGTCTTTCTATATACGATACTATGCAGTTCATAAAACCTGATGTAAGCACCTTATGTGTTGGTCAAGCAGCTAGTATGGGTGCAGTACTCTTAACCGGAGGCGCAAAAGGGAAAAGACATGCTTTGCCAAATTCTAGAGTTTTAATACATCAAGTAATGGGAGGCTTTCAAGGACAAGCAAGTGACGTTGAAATACATGCACAAGAAATACTATCTATTAAAGAAAAATTAAACACTATTCTTTCTACTCATTCAGGCCAAAACATAGATAAAATTGCAGAAGATAGTGATAGAGATAATTTCATGTCTCCAGAGGAAGCAGTTGAATATGGACTCATTGACAGCGTCATGAAAACCAGGACTTAGAGAAATAATGGCAGATAAAAAAGACAATAACGAAGAAAAGTTACTTTTTTGTTCCTTTTGCGGTAAAAACCAAAATGAAGTAAGAAAATTAATAGCTGGACCATCTGTTTATATCTGCAACGAGTGTATAGATCTTTGTAATGACATTATTCAAGAAGAGATAAATGAAGCAGCCGACACTTCCGAGGAAGAGAGTTTTCTAGTACCAAAAGAAATTAAAGAAAGATTAGATGAATATGTGATCAGTCAGGAGGATGCTAAAAAGAACCTTTCAGTAGCTGTTTACAACCACTACAAAAGACTTAGAGAAGAAACAAAAAAAGATGAAACAGAAGATGTTGAGCTAACAAAAAGTAATATTTTACTGTTAGGCCCAACTGGTTCTGGAAAGACATTACTAGCTCAAACTTTAGCTAGACTACTTGATGTACCTTTCACAATTGCAGATGCAACAACACTTACTGAGGCTGGGTATGTTGGAGAAGATGTCGAGAATATCATTCAAAAGCTACTTCAAAAATGTGATTACGATATTGAAAGAGCGCAACTGGGTATTGTTTACATAGATGAGATAGACAAAATTGCACGAAAATCTGACAACCCCTCTATAACAAGGGATGTTTCTGGGGAAGGAGTGCAACAAGCCCTTTTAAAATTAATAGAAGGGACAGTTGCTTCGGTTCCACCGCAAGGAGGGAGAAAACATCCTCAACAAGAGTTCTTGCAAGTTGATACATCAAATATCCTTTTTATCTGTGGAGGTGCATTTTCAGGTCTTGAGAACATTATCAGGCATAGATGTGAAGAAACCGGGATTGGTTTTGGAGCCACAGTTACTTCAATCAACCAGTCAGGCAAATCAGATGAACTAATTAGCCAGGTGCAACCAGAAGATCTTATAAAATACGGTTTAATACCTGAATTTGTAGGAAGACTTCCAGTAACCTCCACCCTTAAGGAGTTGGATGAAGAAGCTTTAGTCAAGATACTAACTCAACCAAAAAATGCTTTAACGAAGCAATTTAAACGTTTATTTGAAATGGAGGGAGTAGAACTGGATATTAGAGAAGAAGCTCTCCACGAGATTGCAAAAAAGGCAATGGAAAGAAAAACTGGTGCCAGAGGATTGCGATCAATTATTGAAAGAATTTTAATGGAAACAATGTATAAAGTGCCTTCTGAATCCAATCTACAAAAAGTAGTTCTAGATGCCTCTGTAATACAGGGTGAGAATGAACCTTTAATGGTCTATGAGAGCACGGAAGAAAAAAAGAGCGGTTAATTTAATCATTGAATAAAACTAAATATGTCTAATCCAAGAACAGAAAATCTACCTCTTTTACCATTAAGAGATGTGGTTATTTTTCCTTCAGTAGTAACGCCATTATTTGTGGGTAGAGAAAAGTCGATTGTTGCTTTACAGGCATCCATGGCAGCGGATAAACAGATAATGCTTGTGGCTCAAAAAGATCCACAAAAAGATGATCCTAACCTTAATGATATTTATGAAGTTGGAACCATTGCCACAATATTACAGTTAATAAAACTTCCTGATGGAACAGTAAAGGTTCTAGTTGAAGGATTCCAAAGGGCCAAACTTAATGAAATAAAAGACTACAAAGACTACTACGCTGCCGATGTAAGTCCACTTGAAGAGGAAGAAGAAACTAAAGATTTAAAAAAATATGTTCCTAGCTTGAGAAAGAATTTTCAAGAATATGTAAAGGTAACAAGGAAGGCTACACCGGAAGTTTTGTCTACAGTTAATTCAATCGATTCGTTAAGTAAACTCTCTGATACTCTAGTTGGGCACTTGTCAGTTGATCTGAAGGAAAAGCAAGACATTCTTGAAACCTTTTCTCTGAAAGATAGAGCCGAGAAGATTCTTTCCCATCTGGCATCCCAATTAGATTTAACAAAAGTTGAGAAAAAGATAAGAGGTCGCGTAAAAAAACAAATGGAGAAAAGCCAGAAAGAATATTATTTGAATGAACAAATGAAAGCTCTTAAAAAGGAACTAGGTGAGCTAGATGATTCTGAAGAGGCAGAAGTCTTAGAAAAACAGATTCTAGAAGCCGGTATGTCAAAGGAAGCAGAACAGAAAGCTCTCACTGAATTACAAAAATACAAGATGATGTCCCCAATGTCGGCTGAGGCTTCAGTGGTCAGGGGCTATATAGATTGGATTGTTAGCATTCCTTGGAAGAAAAAAAGTAGGATTCAAGGTGACCTTAAAAAGGCCAGCGAAGTTTTAGAAGCTGATCATTATGGTTTGGAAGAAGTAAAGGAAAGGATACTGGAATATTTAGCTGTACAAAAAAGAGTTAAAAAATTAAAGGGACCTGTTCTATGTTTGGTGGGCCCTCCAGGCGTAGGTAAGACTTCGTTAGGTGAGTCAATCGCAAGAGCTACTAATAGAAAATTTATAAGAATGTCTCTTGGAGGCGTAAGAGATGAGGCAGAAATTAGAGGTCACCGTAGGACTTATATTGGATCTATGCCTGGAAGAATCTTACAAAAGCTTTCAAAATCAGGAGTGAAAAATCCTCTATTTTTATTAGATGAAGTGGATAAGATGGGAATGGATTTTAGAGGCGACCCCGCTTCTGCTTTGTTAGAAGTTCTTGATCCAGAGCAAAATCATACTTTCAACGATCATTACTTAGAAGTCGATTACGATTTATCGGATGTCATGTTTGTTTGTACTGCAAACAGTATGAATATACCCCCAGCTTTACTAGACCGTATGGAGATAATAAGACTGCCAGGTTACACAGAAGATGAGAAAGTAAATATAGCTGATAAATACTTAATCCCTAAACAGATGACAAACAATGGGATAAAAACAGCCGAATTAAAGATTATTGAAGATTCTATCAAGGACCTTATAAGGTACTTCACTAAAGAAGCTGGGGTAAGGGCATTAGAAAGAGAGATATCTAAAATCTGTAGAAAGTTGGTAAAAAATAATTCCAATAAAAAGAAACCAAGAAAGTTAATCCTTAAACCTAATCTACTGGAAGAATATTGTGGAGTCAGAAAATTTGATTTCGGTGAAGCTGATGAGAAAGACAGAATAGGGCAAGTAACTGGCCTGGCCTGGACACAGGTTGGAGGCGAGTTACTAACTTTGGAAGCAGCTAGTTTTGATGGCAAAGGTAAAATAATAAAAACAGGATCACTTGGTGATGTCATGCAAGAATCAATTCAGGCAGCTATGTCAGTTGTTAGATCAAGAGCAGAATCTTTAGGAATTGATCCAAGCTTTTATGAGAATCAAGATGTACATATTCATGTTCCTGAAGGGGCTACTCCAAAAGATGGACCCAGTGCTGGAATTGGTATGTGCACTGCTGTAGCTTCAGTTCTATCTAAAATTCCAGTAAGAGCAGATGTGGCAATGACTGGTGAAATAACTCTGCGAGGTGAAGTTTTAAAGATTGGTGGGTTAAAAGAAAAGCTGTTAGCAGCTCGAAGAGGTGGGATAAAGACAGTATTAATTCCACAAGGTAACGTCAGAGATTTAAAAGAAATTCCTGACAACATTAAAGATGAATTGGAAATAAAACCCGTTAAGTGGATTGATGAAGTTCTTGATCTGGTATTGACCAGTCAACCTGTGCCGTGGGAAAAAGAAGAAGAAATTCCTGAAAAGGTTTCTTCAAAAAAGAAAGAAACTTCCAAAAAGTCTATAGGGACACACTAAGAATTAGTTAAAACCTGCTTGACAAGCTATATAGAGGGGGTTTTAATCTCCTGAACCAGTCTGTAGATTACAGACTTAGCTTAATAAGATTCGAGGAGATAAATGTGAATAAAGCCCAATTAGTAGATTCAGTTGCTTCAAGAGCTGATATGTCGAAAGCTGACGCCGGAAGATCAGTTGATGCAACTTTAAGTGCCATTGGTGGCGCTCTTTCTGGAGGAGATAGTGTTTCTCTTGTAGGTTTTGGAACATTCAGTGTTCGTCATAGAGCAGCAAGAATGGGACGTAACCCGCAAACAGGTGCAGCTATACATATCAATGCTTCAAAATCAGTAGGTTTTAAAGCAGGTAAAGCATTAAAAGAAAGTCTTTAAAAAGACTTTTAAAAAATAAAGAGCGCGCCTTAGTGGCGCGCTTTTTTTAGTTGAATAGTTATGGCACTAATACAAACCATAAGAAGCAATCTTACTGGAACAGCAGCCAAAGTAGTTGTTGGAATTATTGCTGTTACCTTTGCGTTATTTTTCGGTGGAAACTATGTTCTATTTGATAATGATGCCAATGTTATAGCTTCGGTAAACTCTAAAAAAATAGATGTCTTTGACTTGGACCTTGAAATGGCAAGAGTTCAATCGATCCTAAGTCAAAGATTTGATGACCCTGACTTTTCTATTGAAGAAGAAGCACTGAGATCCTTAGCATTGAATTCGTTAATATCTGATGCCCTAATTTTAGATTTTCTTGAACAAAATAAAGTTGAAGTGCTAGACCTGTCTGCTTACAAACTCCTAGCACAAAATGAAATTTTTCAAGAAGAAGGAAAGTTTAGCTTAGGTAAAGTAAACACCTTCGCAAGGCAAAATGGATTTTTACCAGGAAAGTACATTCAAAGTATTAGTGAAGATATAGCTTTAAATTTTTGGCGAGTAGGGTTGGGAGCCAGTTCTTTCTTAACTTCAACGGAGTTAAATCAAAATATTGAATTGGCTAATCAAACAAGAGATATAACTTTTACAAAAATTAATAAAAGGGGTATTGAAGAAAATATAAAAGTAACTGAGGAAGAAATATTAAAGTTCTACACTCAGAACCCTTCCTATTTTCGTTCAGTGGAAAAAGCAAAAATAAGGTTTATAAATATTTCGTTGGAAGAGCTTAAAGAAAACCAATTGATACAAGAAGAAGAAATTAAGAGTGAGTATCAGGCTTATTTAGATTCTTTTGATTTAGTAGCCAGGCGCTCTGCTTCGCATCTTATGATAAATATTTCTTCGGAGAGATCTAAAGAAGAAGCTCTAGATCTTGCTAACCAGATAAAGAAGAAATTAGATTCTGGTGATGACTTTACAAGATTAGTAGAAGAATATTCTGAAGACGAAGGAACAAAGAACACTGGTGGTTCATTAGGAATTAGCGATGGAAGTGCTTTCCCAGAAGAATTTGAATTAGCCTTAGAACAATTGGAAGAAGGACAAGTTAGTAATCCAATTGCGCTAGAGGAAAGTGTGCATTTGGTTAAGCTTACAGATTTTCAGGCCCCAATACCCGATGAATATGAATCTAGGAAAGAAGCTATAAAACAAAATCTGATTGAGCAAGCAGCAGATGCAGAATATGTAGATACTCTGGAATTGGCTGCTGAATTAACCTTTACGAATGATAATTTAGATAGTTTGTCTCAGGAGCTAAATTTAGAAATTAAAACAAAAGACTTTTTCTCAAAGGCCGAGGCAGAAAAGCCTTTTACGGATACCGAATTGTTAAACCTCATCTTCAATAACCTTTCAATTAGAGAAGGAAATTTAAGTGAACTAATAGAAATAGATAATCAATATGGAGTCATTTTTGAATTGGAAGATTTTCAGGAAGAGAAAACCATAGATTTTGAAACTGTAAAAAATCAAGCCCAAGAGCTTTTAACAAACAAATTAACTGAAGAGAAAATGGAAGTATTAAAAGCGAAATTACTAGCCGGATTAGAAGCTGGTTCTTCTTTAGAAGCGTTAACTAAGGAAAATCAATTAACAGTAGACTCATATAAATCTATTAATAGAGACTCATCTTTGTTTACACGAAATGTATTGTTGGAGATATTTAATGAACCTAAATCTAATATCGGAAAATCTTATTCTTCAAGCTCCTTGCTTAACGGAGACGAGATAATCTTTAGGTTGGATAAGGTTACACAGCTTAATACTGAAGTTTCGGATGAAGAGAAAAATTCTCTAAAAAGTTTTTTCCTTGAGGAAAGGGCTGAAACTGAGTTACTTACTTTACAGACAAGTATGCAGGAATCTTCTTCTGTAACTGTTAACTAGGGCCTTCTAATGATCCCATTGCAGTTATATTGAAGCCAGCATCTACATAAAGTATTTCTCCGGTAATTCCACTAGCCAAGTCAGAAGCTAAAAAAGTAGCTGCATTTCCAACTTCTTCAGTAGATATATTTCTTCCCAAAGGAGCTCTATTAGCATTATAGGAAAGCATTTTCCTAAAATTCTTAACCCCGGAGGCCGCTAAAGTCTTAATAGGTCCAGCAGAAATTGCGTTAACTCTATGACCTTCCTTCCCCAAAGAGGTAGCTAAGAATCTTACGCTGGCTTCTAAGCTAGCTTTTGCAAGTCCCATTACATTGTAATTAGGTATAGTTTTTTGTGACCCTAAATAAGATAAAGTGATTAGAGAGCCATTTCTCTCTTTCATAAGGTCTTTTCCTGCCTTTGCAAGAGCTACAAAACTATAAGCGCTTATATCATGTGCAACTTTAAAACCTTCTCTGGTTGTGACATCAACGAAATTTCCATCAAGTTCGTTTGAAGGAGCAAAGCCAACTGCATGTACTATGCAATCTAAACCATCCCAGTCTTTTTTTAATTCTTTAAAAACTTGATCAATTTCTTCATCCTTTGATACATCACAAGGAAAACAGGCCTTAGAACCCCATTCTTTAGCTAATTTCTCTACTTTTTGTTTAAATCTATCATTTTGATAAGTGAAGGCTAAATTTGCGCCATGTTTAGCCATAGAAGCCGCTATACCACTAGCTATAGAGTGTTTATTGGCAACACCTACGATTAATATATTTTTTCCTTTTAAAAGCGACATAGAATTTCCTTTAAAGAGAGCAAATTAAAGCTTTTAATCATTAAAGAAGGGTTATTTAGATGGGTAAATTATATAGTATCTGATTAAAGCTCGGTTTTATTTTTTTAATTAAGTTTTATTACAAAATATCAAAATGACAAAAAAGTAGCAAAAATCTGATAATAAGCTACAATTCGGGCATTAATTTGGGCAAAGGCTCGGTTTGTCCTGTTTTTTAACTACTTAGAAGTTTTTAGGGGAGTTATATGAAAACTAGATTTAACTTAACAAAGACTTTAGCGTTTTCAGCTTTAGTAGCGGTGTTTTTTGCACCAACTACTTTAATTGCTGCTGACGATGACGAAGCCGATGTAGAAGAAGTAGTTGTTACTGGTTCTAGAATTAAAAGAGATTCTATTAATTCTGCTCAAGTAATTACAACAATCACAGCTGAAGATATAGAGCAGAGTCAGGCTCTAATCACTGCTGATGCTTTGAGACTTTCTACTTACAATACTTTTGGTTCAAGTCCTCCAACAGCAGGTAACAGCGCTATGTCAAACACTACTATTAGCCTTAGAGGGCTTGGTGGTGGAAGAACATTAGTTCTTATGGATGGCAGAAGATTACCAGGTTCACCTCATTTAGGTGGTGCTGGTGCTGCTAATATTAATATGATACCGACTGTATCCGTTGATCGTATTGAAATTCAACCAGACGGAGCGTCAGCTATTTACGGATCTGATGCGATTGCTGGTGTGGTAAATGTGATTACTAAGAAAGGCTTTGATGGAATGGATATTCAAGTCAGATCTGGAGATCGTTCCAGAGATGATGGGGTTGAGAATTCAATTTCAATGCTTTTCGGATCTACCAATGAGAAAGGTTATATTACTGTTGCTCTTGAGCACGACGAAAGAGATGAGATTTATCTTAAAGACAGATGGTATACCGCTGCTAGAGCAGCCGATGGTAATGGTGATGGAGTCATTGACCTTTACTTTGAAACTTATGGTTTAAGTTGGTATTCAAGAAACCTAGCGGATCCAGTAACTGGAAATATTGCTGCAGCACCAACGTGTGAAGGAAATATTGACGGTTCTACTACTCCTTGGTGGGGACCTAATTTTGGTGGTGCTGCATTTGGACAGGCTGCTACAACTACAGGTTCATATCCAGGAGCGCAACCAAGAGGTATTTGTGGATACGCTTGGGCAGACATCATGGTTCAAGATGCTGGATTATTTAGAGATACAATCACAGCTAATGTTGAACATGAAATCAACGATAGTTTAACTTTTTACAGCAGGGCTACTTTCGTAAGAAATGAGTCTGTAGGCCGTTACGCACCTCCTGCTGCTAGATACCCAGGTATTCTTCCAACTGATCCTGCTAACCCTTACGATGTAAAGGTTACTGGATACTGGAGATGGACAGAAATCGGAAACAGAGGTATGCACTTTGTTGATCAGGCTTCTGATTGGGTAGGTGAACTTACATGGGAACCAGCTGATAATATTGAAGTTTCTATGAGTCACCAAGTGAACAAATTCTACGGAACAGATATTGGTAGATATTACCTCTCTTATGCAGGTTTAGATTCTAACCTTTATAACGATGTAGCTTTTGGATCAGAAGATGGTCTTTATGCATTATCTGCAACTACCGTAGTTGAGTACGACAACCACTACGAAAAAACTGACATTATTGCCCAGATCTCGGACGTCATGGAACTCCCCGGAGGTCCTGTAGATATAGTTGTGGGCTATGAAGGTTTTGATAACAATTATTCAGCACAATACGATAAACACTCCGAAGGAGGTCTAGTCGGTGGTTCAGCTGGTAATTCAGGAGCCGGAACAAGGGCAGTTGATTCTTACTTCGGTGAGATCTTGATCCCAGTTGTGGCTGGAGTAGAGTTAAATGCTGCTGTCAGAAGTGATGACTACGACGACGTTGGATCTAACGATTCATTTAAAGTCGGAGTCCTTTGGGAAGGTAACAGAGGTACCATGGTTAAGTTTAATGTTGGAGAGGGTTTCAGAGCTCCAACAATGGATACTCTGTATGGAGTTACAACCTTTAGTGCGAATACTGCAACTGATTTCTTAGCTTGTGCTAATGCCGGTATTTCACAGAGCGACTGTGCTTCGAAGCAGGTATCAACTCTGATAACCTCTAATCCAAATCTTTCTGCTGAAAGTTCAGATTCAACAACTTTTAGTATTTCACAAGACTTGGGTGAGTTAACTCCTGCTTTAAGTAACGTTAGTGTGAGACTTGATTGGTTTAACATTCAGATGGAAGACTTAATTTCGTCTATATCCACACAAGACGTACTTTACTCTGATTTCACTAACGGAAACCTGTTAACTGGTAACTATGAGTATTACGATGCGACTGGACTTAAAGGTGATGGTTCTGCTGCTGGTGCCCCTGTTGGTACTGGTACTAGTGCTACTTGTCCTGCAGATGCAACGTATTACAAGCGACTAGGTGTTTCGCCTGCTCTTTACACAATCAGAAGTTGTGCTAATGGCAGGATTGATTACGTTGGTGCGAGTTATGCTAACCAAGGTGAATACGAAGTAGAAGGTTATGATATCTTCATTGACTACACTGTAGAACTTGGTGGCGGAGACTTAGATGTTACTCTGGAATACTCACACATAGATGATTATGGTGGAGCTCCATTTATTGGTAGTAACGCTCATCAGAATAACGCTGGGTTTAACGGACTGCCTGAAGACAGATATAACCTTATCTTGAACTACACTTGGGGTGATTATGGAATAGGAATAACCAATCGTCATATTGGTGACTTTGCATTCAACTCTAATTGTGCGTCTCAAGAAGCAGGTGGACTTTGTACTAAGGCCGGACCTTATCAGGATAAGTATGACACTATTGATATTCAAGCCAGAGCTGACTTCGGTAAGTATGGCACGATTAGCATAGGTGTTATTAATGCTTCTGATAAAGATCCTCTACCTGATAAAGGTGGCGTGAACTACGATGTTTACACTGGTCTTTATGACAACAGAGGTAAAATTACCTACGTTAGATGGAAGATTAGTCTGTAATCTCAGACAAACAAAAAAAGGGCGATTTTATCGCCCTTTTTTTTAGGTACTAAGTCTTTCTAAATTAAAATCTATAAGTGATAAAATAGATAATTCTTCAACCAAACAATATTTCTATTCAATGAAAAAAATAAACATTGCTTCTCTACTTTTGCTAGTGTTCTTAAGTGCTTGCGGTGAATCAGAGTCAAAAGTAGATTCCGCCCTTACAGAACAAGTCCTTTATTTTGGCAACGGTACTGAACCAAAAGATTTAGATCCCCACACGGTAACTGGTGTTCCTGAAAGTCATATTTTAATGGCCCTATTGGAAGGTTTGGTTATGCGACATCCGGAAGGGCTAGATCCATTACCCGCTGTAGCTGAAAGTTGGACTATATCTGAAGATGGAAAAACATATATCTTTACACTTAGAGAGAATGCAATTTGGTCTAATGGTGATCAGGTTACTGCTTCAGATTTTGTATGGGCTTGGGAAAGAATGCTTACTCCTTCTTTAGGATCTAAATATCCAGATATGTTGTATGACGTTGTAAATGCAGAAGAATTTAATAAAGGAATTATCAAAGATTTTTCCAAAGTAGGGGTTAAGTCTTTAGGGACAAAAATATTATCAGTTAGATTAAAGAATCCAGCCCCTTATTTTCTTGGCTTATTAGCGCATTACACCACCAGGCCTGTGCACAGACCTACCATAGAGAAATTTGGAGAAATAGACACCATTGGCAGTAAATGGACACGTCCAGGTAATTTTGTTGGAAATGGACCCTTCACTTTAGAAGATTGGCAGTTAAATAAAGTACTCAAAGTTAAGAAAAACCCACTTTATTGGGATGCAGATAAGGTCAGATTAAATGGGATACATTTTTTCCCTGTAGACAATGCAACCAGAGAAGATTTGATGTTCCGAAATGGACAGCTACATGTAACTAGCACTGTGCCATTAGAAAAAATAGAAGTTTATTCAAAACAGTACCCCGATCTGATTCACATTGATCCTTATTTTGGAACTTATTATTTAAGGGTAAATGTAAAAAAAGCTCCTTTTGATAATAAGCTCGTAAGAAAAGCCTTATCCTTATCAATTAATAGAAAAGAAATAGTTGAAAAAGTTGCTAAGGGAGGTCAAATCCCAGCTTTTTCTTTTACTCCACCTGATCCAAACAGTTACTTTCCTCCAACCACATTAGAATATGATCCTGTACTAGCTCAGTCCCTTCTTAAGGAAGCAGGAGTTTCCCAAGAAAAACTTCCTGCCTTTGAGTATCTGTACAACACCAGCGAAGGACACCAGAAATTAGCTCAGGCTTTTCAGCAGATGTGGAAGCAGAACTTAAATATTGATGTAGAGCTTGCTAATACAGATTGGAAGGTTTACTTATCAAGACAGAATATAGGTGATTACACTATAGCCAGAGCAGGGTGGATAGGAGACTACCCAGACCCTAAAACCTTTTTAGATATGATGGTTTCAGATCGAGGAAACAATCAGACAGGTTGGTCAAATTATGAATACGATAATCTGTTAATCAAGGCAGCACAAAGCCCTTCACAAGAAGAGCGATTTAAACATTTTTATAAAGCTGAACAGATTTTAATGGATGAGTTACCCATAATTCCTATCTATACATACACTCGAGTATATATGTTAAATCAGGATGTAAAAGGTTGGAGTCCAAACTTACTTGATTCACACCCTTATCAATTTGTTTATCTAGAAAGATAATTCTTTAAAAATGATTTCTCTCATTCTTAGACGTCTAGGAACAGCAATACCAGTTTTACTTGCCGTAATAACCTTAACCTTTGTGATGGTTCACTCAGCACCAGGTGGACCTTTTGATGAAGAAAAGGCGGTTTCGCCTGAAGTTCTGGTTAAATTAAATGAAAGGTATAACTTAAATGAACCATTAGTGGTTCAATATTTTGATTATCTAGGAAATGTTCTGCAAGGTGATTTCGGCCCTTCTTTTAGGTATCCAAGTAGGTCAGTAACAGAACTTATTTCCATAGGGCTACCTATTACTTTTGAGCTTGCATTGTATGCAATTTTATTTGCCTTAATGCTCGGGATTATTGCAGGAGTAATAAGCTCTCTGAGACCTAATACAGCTTACGATTATGTTCCTATGACCATAGCCATGGCAGGAATTTGTATTCCGTCCATTGTTTTAGGACCTTCTTTAACTTTAATTTTTGGTATACAGCTTAATTGGCTTCCCGTGACGGGTTGGGGAGATATTCCCGGAGATAAAGTTCTACCCACCATTACTCTCGGCACAGCTTACGCCGCGTACTGTGCTCGATTGACCAGAGGCGGAATGTTAGAAATCCTTAATCAAGACTTTATTCGAACTGCAAGAGCAAAAGGATTAAGTGAGTTTAGAGTAGTCGTAGTTCATGCACTTAGAGGAGGCTTAACTCCTGTTATAGCATTTTTAGGGCCAGCTATGGCAGGCTTATTGGCTGGTTCCTTTGTAGTTGAAACTATCTTTGGGATTCCAGGATTAGGGAGATTTTATGTAGAAGCAGCTTTTAATAGAGATTACACAATGATACTGGGTACTTCCATTTTCTTTTCTTGCTTGATCATTTCCTTCAACTTGTTGTCTGACCTTGTTGCAGCAAGTCTAAATCCTAAACTGAGAGATCAATGAATACAGCTGAATCAAGTCTGGCTAAGAAAGCTTTCGATAGATTAGTTTCAAATAAGTTGTCTCTTTTTGGTGGGATCTACGTTTTATTACTCATAGTCTTAGCAATCTTTACGCCTTTGATAGCCCCATACGATTACGCTTACCAAGATTTAAACCTAGGTCCTTCTGGACCTTCAGCAGAACACTTATTAGGCACGGATACATTAGGTCGGGATCTTCTGACCAGAATGATGTACGGCAGCAGAATTTCTTTGATGGTTGGCTTTTTAGCAACGATGGTAGCTTTGGTGATAGGAGTTTTGTGGGGAACTATTGCTGGTTTTGCAGGAGGAAGAACAGATGCAGTAATGATGAGGATTGTTGATGTTCTTTACGGCATTCCTTTTATTATCCTGATTATCCTATTGATGGTTATTTTTGGAAGAAACCTTGTGCTCCTATTCATGGCCATAGGTGCAGTGGAATGGTTAACCATGTCCAGGATAGTAAGAAGTCAGGTAATGAGTTTAAGTCAACAAGAGTTTGTATTGTCTGCTGAGGCTATGGGAGTTTCAAAGAAAGATATTATTTCAAGGCACTTGATACCTAATGCCATTGGGCCTGTAATTGTTTATGCGACATTAACCGTTCCTCAAATAATGCTATTAGAAGCTTTTTTAAGTTTTCTTGGTTTAGGAGTTCAAGCACCTATGAGTTCCTGGGGACTTTTAATAAGAGACGGAGCTGTATCAATGGAAGAGTATTGGTGGTTATTAATATTTCCTTCTCTTGCTTTTTCTTTAACACTTTTTTCTCTTAACTTCATTGGGGATGGATTAAGAGATGCTTTAGATCCTAGAACAGGACCAAATTAAAATTAAGTATCTACACCAGCTTCCAAGATTATTTTGATTACTTGACCTGGATATATCCTTTCAGGACTTTTGAGCTCATTCCATTCCTGTAGTTCTTTTACTCCGATACCAAATCTTGCGCCGATTCTAGATAAAGTATCTCCAGATTTAACTGGATAAAGTAAGGTCCTGGTCTTTTTATTAGGTGTCTTACCTCT
This sequence comes from SAR86 cluster bacterium REDSEA-S09_B4, assembly GCA_001628005.1. Lineage (GTDB taxonomy): Bacteria > Pseudomonadota > Gammaproteobacteria > Magnimaribacterales > Magnimaribacteraceae > AEGEAN-183. Next base: position 96,462 of record LUQU01000001.1, on the reverse strand, counting down.
AACTCTTTCATACTTAGAGAATATTTTAATTTCTTGACCAATTTGCAAAGGAGTAGTTAAGCCTAAATCATTCCATAAAGAAATATCTTGTATGGTTACACCAAATTTTTTCGATATTCCCCAGAAAGTATCTCCTTTTACAACTTCATAAGTCCTTGCTTTAGGAACAAAAGTTTTCGCCCAAGCAGGGCCTCTGGGTACCATGATTTCTTGATTAGCGTAAATTATGTCGCTATCCATTTGATTAATTTCCATCAAGACGGGTACCTCGATGCTGTACTGTTTAGCTATTCGAGTTAGCGTATCACCTCTTTTTATTTTGTACCTGTCCCATTGAACAAGTTCTACTTCTTCAAGTGATAAAAGTTGGATTAGAAATCTATCTGCTACTCCCGTGGGTAGAAGTAGATAATGGGGACCACTTGGGTCGGTAGCCCATTGACTAAAACCTGGATTTAATTCGTATATGGCTTCAGGAGTCATCCCAGCCAGATCAGCTGCTTGCATTAGATCTACCTGACCCGGGGTCTCTATTTTTGTGAAATAAGGTCTATTAGCTATCGATGGCAATGTGACACCAAAACCAGAGGGATCTTTAATCAATTCACATAAGACCAATAGTTTAGGAACATACGCTGAAGTTTCTTTTGGTAGTCTTAGAGACCAAAAATCAGTAGCCATACCTTTTCTTTTATTTTCTCGGATGGCCCTATTTACTCTGCCAGGGCCTGCGTTATAGGCTGCTATTGCCAGCAACCAATCATTATCAAATTTCTGATGCAAATATATTAAGAAGTTAAGAGCAGCTTCTGTAGAAGCTATTACATCTCTTTTTCCGTCATACCACCAATTAGTCTTTAAACCCCATTCTCGTCCAGTTGCCGGTAAGAATTGCCATATACCGGCAGCCCCATAAAGTGATTGTGCGTAAGGATCAAATTCACTTTCAACAAAAGGAAGTAAAGCCAACTCAACGGGCACACCTAATTCTTCAGCACGTTTTACAGTATGAAATAAATAACGTTGTCCGGATTTGCTTAATCTATTAACTGTATATTGGTTATTTACAAATCTTTTTCTATACCTATCTATATCTCCGTAGCTTTTAGGAATAGCGAAAGTTAGGTCATCCCTTATTCTTTCCCACAGATCAAATGGTTCTCGATCTATGGCAACTTCAACTACATTGGGAGAAGTTGCTGCAAGGTCATTATTGTCGGCAAGAACTAGATTCTTTGACTCCAAGTTCACGCAGCCGATCAAAAAACTAAATATTAATATTGAAATCCTTTTACTCATTTTTTTCCATCAGAAACTATTTTTCATCAAAAATTTATGCCAAATGTATACTACAATTAAGTTTAAAACTATATGAACCGCATAGAAATTTTCACAGACGGCGCCTGTAGGGGCAATCCTGGTAAAGGAGGCTGGGGTGTCATGATTAGGTCAAATGGGCTTGAAGAATCCTTATATGGGGGCGATATTAGTACCACTAATAACATTATGGAGTTAACCGCAGCAATTAAAGCCTTAGAGCACATTCCTGAAAATTCTAATGTAGTGCTTACAACTGACTCCAAATACGTTATGCAGGGAATTACAGAATGGATTAAGAACTGGAAAACGAGGAACTGGAAAACTGCATCAAAAAAACCCGTCCTTAATAAAGAATTGTGGAAACGGTTGGATAACTTAACAAACCTGCATTCGATTGAATGGCAATGGGTAAAAGGCCATAGCGGACACAGAGAGAATGAGATTGCTGATCAGTTAGCTAATAAGGGCATAGATGAGATTTAATTATGGTTAGGCAAGTTGTTTTAGATACGGAAACTACAGGCATTGATTTTAAATCTGGTCATAGAGTAATAGAAATCGGATGTGTAGAAATTATAAATAGAAAATTTACTGGTTCTGAGTATCAAACATATTTGAATCCTGACAGAGACATTGACGAAGGTGCAGCTAAAGTACATGGTCTTACTCTTGATTTTCTTCAAGATAAGCCGCGTTTCATAGATATAGTTGATGAGTTCTTAGAATTTATTAAAGACAGCGAATTATTGATTCACAATGCTGAATTTGATGTGGGTTTTTTAAATAACGAATTAAAATTAATCCCAGGAAAAAGCGCGGTGATAGATCAAATAACTGAAAAGATTGTTGATACTCTTCAAATAGCAAGAGAAAAACATCCTGGTCAAAGAAATAGTCTAGATGCTTTAGTACAAAGGTATGAAGTTGGAGGATACGATCGTGAATATCATGGTGCGTTGTTAGATTCTAAGATTTTGGGAGATGTTTATCTAGCCATGACAGGTGGCCAAAGCAATCTACTTTTTGAGCATAAAAGTAAGAGCTCAGATACATCGCAAAGGGAGAAGAAAAAGAAAGTTACTAATGGTAAAAATAATAACTCTCTACTCACTAAACTTAGCGAATCAGAAGAAAAAAGGAATTTAGAGTATTTAAAGAAAATGCAAGATGAGACGGGTACTAAACCCATTTGGCTGAAAAATAAATGAGTAAGATTGTTGGAAGATTTGCACCCAGTCCTACAGGGTTATTGCACATTGGAGGAGCAAGAACAGCACTCTTTACCTGGCTTTACTCTAAAAGTTTAGGAGGAGACTGTCTTTTACGCCTAGAAGATACTGACTCGGAAAGGTCTGAACAAAAATACACAGACTCGATCATAGACAGTTTTAAGTGGATGGGTATTGAGTTTGACCAAGAGCCTGTCTACCAATCCAGAAATAAAGACAACCATTTAGACAAAGCGCAAGAGCTAGTGAATAAAGGAAAGGCTTACAATTGTGATTGTTCTCCTGAACGATTAAAGAAAATTAGAGAGGAGCAACAAAAGAAAAGAGAAAAGCCTAAGTATGACGGCAAATGCAGAGAGTTAGGTCTAGAGAACGGACCTAATACTGTTATTCGTTTTAAAAACCCTGAATCGGGTTCAGTTACTTTTAAAGACTTAGTAAGGGGTCAGATGGAAGTGGCCAATAAAGAGTTAGATGATCTCATTCTAGTAAGAAGTGATGGAAGTCCTACTTACAATTTATGCGTCGTAGTTGATGATTTAGACATGAATATTAGTCATGTTGTTAGAGGAGATGATCATATTAACAATACCTTTAGACAAATAAATATCTTCGAAGCCCTGGGGCAATCTGTTCCTATTTATGGACATGTACCAATGATTCTTGGTGAGGATGGTAAGAGAATGTCTAAAAGACATGGGGCAGTGAATGTACTTGATTATAAAGATTTGGGTGTTCTGCCTGAGGCACTTCTAAATTACATAGTGAGATTGGGGTGGTCTTATGGAGATCAAGAGATGTTTGAGCTTAAAGAGTTGATACAAATATTTAAGGATGGAAAATTAAACAATTCCCCAGCATCTTTTTCTTACGAAAAGCTACTTTGGTTCAATAGAGAATATTTTTTAAAAATGGAAAACAAGACTTTACTTGAACAGCTTGTTCCGACTTCTAATCAATTTAAGCAAGATGATTACTCCGCCGAGGTTATTAATTTAATAAAAGAAAGGTGTTCCTTACTTTCAGAATTCGAAACTGAAGGAAGTTATTTTTATGGTGACTCAGTAGTTATAGACAGCAAGGACGCTAGTAAGGTATTTACTGTACAAGCTGTAACAATCTTAAAATATTTAGTTGAAGGTTTTAAAGAAGTAACAAACTGGCAAGTTGAAGACATAAAAAGTTTACTTAATGAGGTTATGGAAAAGAATGAAGTTGGAATGGCTTCAGTAGGAAAACCACTAAGATTAGCTATAACAGGTAGGATGAATTCAGCTTCTGTTGATGAAACCTCTTTGGTTCTAGGAAAAGAGAAGGTTATAAAAAGAGTAGAAGAGGCAATAAAGAGTTATTCATAAATTTTTTCAAGAAATTCATCTATAGCCTTCCAAGTTTCGTTTCGAATATCATTTTCTTCCATTAGCAATTCATGTTTTCCATTAATACGCGATATGGATCTATTTGGAATTGAACTGCAAATTAATTCATTTTTGCCTGAATCTACTAAAAGGTCTTTGCCGGCACTCAGCAAAAGAACGGGTTTACTTATAGTCTTTCCCCAATCTGGGTAATCAAAATCTTCAACTCTTTTGAAGGCCTCATTTACCCATCCAAAACTTAGGCCTTTAACTCCTAATTCAGGGCACTTACAAATAAGTCTAAAGCTTCTATCAAATCTAAACTTATCACTGGTGAGATTATTCTGCTCAAAATCTTCTTCTATCCAACCTTGTTTTTTATCCCAATTGGGGGGAGAAAGAGGTAGTCTTTTTAACCAAGGCAGTAAGAATAGGATCAATTTTGTTAGACGCTTAATCCAGATATTGACTTTCATAGTCAGCATGGGAGCACAAAGAATTAAAGCCCGGTAATTATTCTCATGCTTAGTAAAGTTTGTTGCTAATAAGCAACCACCCATTGAATGGCCAAAGCCTATCCAGGGCCTGGGACATATATGTTGGTAAACCTTTTCTATAATCATTTCAAAGTCTTTGTCGTATTCATTAAAGCTATCAATATGGCCCAACCTAATATTATTGGAAGTTCGATCTGATAAACCCTGTCCTCGCCAATCCATGGCTACTACACAGAATTCTCTATCTATAAATTCTTGAATAACTTCATAATACTTTTCAATAAATTCTGTTCTCCCAGATTGAAGAAGAATAGTCCCTTTATTAGACTCTTTATTCCATAAGGCAATTCTTATTTTTTTATTATCATTAGTCTGAACATAGAAACTATTTGGTTTTGAGGGACAACGAAAATCATCCAGTTCAATTAAGGGAGCCTTTTCATGATTATTGATAAATGATTCTTTGTCGTCCACAATTACATTTTATAACCTATTATTGAAACCAATGAATAAGGAAATACTAAAAAGCATAGTTTTCTTTTGCTTGCTACTTATTTTAAGCAGGCTGATTCCACATCCTCCAAATTTTACACCTTTGATAGCGGGCGCTATTTTTCTTCCTTTTTTAATTAAGGATAAATGGCTAATTATCTGTTTACCGATCCTTTGTCTACTTATTTCAGATTTTTTCCTCGGTTTTCATACAGTTATGATTTGGACATATGGTTCTTTCTTCCTTATTGGACTTATGGCTTCTCAATTTTCAAGTACTAAATTAACCACACTAAATGGATTAAGTTTATCTAGTCCCACCTTATTTTTCTTAATTACAAACTTTGGAGTTTGGCTCGGGTCTTCTATTTACGGCCAAGATATTCAAGGCTTAGTGCAATGTTATATTTTAGCTTTACCTTTTTATGCCAGCAGTTTGTCCGCCACTTTATTATTTGCAAATCTTTTCTATTTTTGCCGTCAGTTTTTTATTAATAGAAGTTTATCTAACTAAGTTTAAAATGTCTGAAGATCTTTACTTAGAGCAGTTAAAGCTTGGTCCCATGGAAAACTTTATATATATCTTAGGGTCTAAGAGCACACGAGAAGTAACTTTAATAGACCCAGCTTGGGAGATAGATCTTCTTTTTAAGCACCTTGAAGAGAATGACTTAAAGCTCTCTTCGATCCTAGTTACACACTACCATCCTGATCACATTGGAGGTGGAATGATGGGTCAATCAATACCAGGTATAGCAGAAATTATGGCTAAGCAGCCTGTTAAGATTTATGTTAATAAACACGAAGCTGAAGGCGTTAAGAAGGTAACAGGGGTTTCAGATTCCGATCTGCAATTAGTCGATTCAGGTGACCATCTTCAAATTGGTGAGAATGATATAGAGTTCCTGCATACCCCAGGACACACACCGGGTTCACAATGTTTCAGTGTAAATAAGAATCTAGTTTCAGGAGACACTCTTTTTATCAATGGATGTGGTCGAGTAGACCTACCTGGATCGGACTCTGATCAGATGTATCACAGTTTGCAGCATCTATGTTCTTTACCGGATGACACAATTCTCTATCCAGGACATCACTACAGCGAAGAGAAATCTGCTAGCTTGGCTGAGACAAAGAATCAAAATGTCTATTTAAATATCTCTGACATAAATCGTTGGCGACAAATTATGGGGTGAGATTATGGAATACGAAGAAATTATTTATGAAACCAAAGGCACTGTCGCTTTAATAACTTTAAACAGACCCGATAAACTTAATGCATGGACTCCAAGAATGTGTGAAGAACAAGCACATGCCATAGAGCAGGCTAATGCAGATAGTTCAATTGGCTCGATTATTATGACTGGTGCAGGAAGGGGGTTTTGTGCAGGTGCTGACATTGGGGATACCTTTCAAACACGACTTGATGGAGAGGACCCTGGAAACGATACTGCTGGAGGTTCAGGGGGAATGCCAGCTGGAGTCGACTGGATCAGTCTTGTAAGAGAATCCAAGCCAATAATTGCTGCAGTAAATGGAGCTGCAGTAGGAATTGGAGTCACTATGATTCTTCCTTTTGACATGATTGTGTGTTCTGACAAATCAAAATTTGGCTTTGTGTTTGTCAAGATGGGAATTGTTCCAGAACTAGCTTCCACTCATTTTTTAGTCAGTCGTGTGGGTTGGGGTAGGGCTAATGAAATGATGCTTTCTGGCAGCCTGTATTCAGGAAAGGAAGCTTTTGACTACGGCCTAGTTGAATATGTAGTTAATGAAGATGAACTACTAGATAAATCTTTTGAGTTGGCCAATTTATTTTCTGAGAATCCAGATGCACAATTACGAATGACTAAGAGGCTTCTAACTGAAAATGCCGTTACAACTGATATTAAAGCAGCTGAAGAACTAGAAACTAAATTGCTACAAGAGTGTTGGGAACGAGACGAACACGCTGAAGCAGTCAGTGCTTTTATGGAAAAAAGAAAGCCAAAATTTAGGTAAAAAAGGAGTCAAAAAAAACTTAAAAAAAGTTGAAAAAAAGGGTTGTATTTTTTTTCCATAAGAGTAATATCACTAGACCAATTTAACCGACCTGGAACCAACTCGAGACGAGAAAAGGAGAGTTAAAAAGGTTAGAGAACGAAAGGCGAAAAGCTCTAAAAGTAAAAGCTAGCAAAAAAGACTTTTAGACCACCGAGATAAAAAGAGAAATTTATCAAGGGAGCTAAGAAAAAAGACTCAAACTTAGACACTTTCGAACTCGAACTAAACAGAGCCTCGGCTCTGTTTTTTTATGGATAACGTTTCTTATAAGCTAAAGAAAGGCTGGTAGAATACTCGCGTTTTAGATTGGGGCTATAGCTCAGCTGGGAGAGCACTTGCGTGGCACGTATTGTAGTCGCTAATAGAATCCTTTTATAACAACATCTCACTGTGTACAAAATGATCTGTGTACATTCTATGTACAAGATTTTGATACTATTCTTCGCAAGAACTCTATTTCTTAAAACACTAAGGATAGGGGTGGGACAGAAGGGTACAGAACTGATTTAAAGCTTTTGTACCCTTTTGTTGGGGTATACTTAAGGCATATGAAAAAAAGAAGAGCACCAGCTTCTGACGAAGATTTAATTAAAAAGATAGGAGATGTTGAGAAAATACTTTCTGCTTACGATGTATCTAAAAATGCTTTTGCTACTCTTTTCCCCACTCCTTTTTCTTTAGATTCCCCTCGTGCCTTTCCCCAAAATAGTTTATTTGTTGAACTGACTTCAACTGAACACGATGAAAGTGATGATATTGAGCAGGCAAAAGAAATAACAGAAGAGAAGAAGAAAGAGGAAGAAAAGCAAGAAAAAGAAGGGAAGAAAAAAGACAATCCTATAAAAAGAGGCCTAGATAAATTAAAAGAATTGATTTGAGTTTTGTAAGCAGGATAAAAAATAGAATTTATGAAAAAACTACTCCTACTCATAAGCCTACTGTTAGCGACTAATGCTTGGGGAGAAGGCTCAATTAGAATAGCTGAAAGTATGCAGATGGCTGTTACACCAGTATTTTTACTAGCCGGTGTTGGTCTTATCTTGAGCGTTTTGGGAGTAAGATTAGGGAGAATAAAGGATAGGATGCGAGTTTTACAGCAAGCGCTTGTGAATATACATGGGGAAGGTAAAGAGGTTCTTGAAGATGAGAGGAATAAGCTTACTAATAGAAGTAAATTAATTTATACATCTATATGTGCATGTGCTGCAAGTGCACTCTTTGTATGCTTTGTAATTGTTTCTTTATTTGTAGGGAACTTATATGAAAAGGACTTTTCTTTGTTGATTGCCATCTTATTTATAACTTGCATGGTACTACTTATTATTTCCTTAATATTTTTTGTTTTTGAGGTTTTTATTTCTACGAGATCTATTCATAGAAGGTTAGTAGATAGTGAATCTGTGCTAGCTTCTAAAACTAAACCCTAACCAAATTTCCCTGCTTCAATATCCCAACTGCTCTACCAATATCAAACTCTGAGTGGCCTGTAACCTCTGCTATCTCTGTGCCTTTATTTTGTAACTGAAAACCATTCATGCCACCTACTGCATACCCAAATAATGTAAGTACCAGGCAATCTGTTTCTCTTAGCTTAAAGGAGTATCATGACGTTTCGTGGGGCTATAGCTCAGCTGGGAGAGCACTTGCGTGGCACGCAAGAGGTCGTCGGTTCGATCCCGACTAGCTCCACCACTTACTCAGATTTGTATTAATGTTTAAATCTGATACAAAGATGGTTTTCTTGGTTAGAGATAAAGGTAGAAATGAATAATTCAATATCATTAATAGGTATGGCAGGGGCAGGTAAGTCATCTATAGGGAAAAAACTGGCTAAACGCTTGAATTTTCATTTTGTAGATAGTGATTCAATTATTGAAAAAAAATATGGTGAATCTTTACAGAATATTCTGAACGAGAATGGAAATAAAAAATTCAAAGAAATTGAAGAAGGTGCTTTACTTTCAGTGCAATTTAACCAGATTGTTTTAGCCACTGGAGGTAGTGCTGTGTTTTGTGATGCCGCTATGGAGCACATTAAAGAAAATTCGATGGTGATATATCTTGAAGTACCTTATGAAGATATATCAGCTCGCATATCAGATTTTTCTGAAAGAGGCCTACTTAAAAGATCAGATCAAACTATTCAAGAGGCTTACAAAGAGAGAGAGAGGCTGTATCAGAAATATGCAGATTATATTGTTCAAAACAAAGGGGAAATTGACTCTTGTCTAAATAAAATACTCAGTTTAATTAAATTCTAAGGAATAAAAAAAGGGAGATTTTCTTCCTTTTTAACCTTAAGCTCCGCCACTATTGATAATATTTAAAATGTTAAGACCAAGAAAACTCTTTATATTTAGCAGTACTTTCGTATTGCTTCTTTGTTTTTCTTTAAGCAGTTATTCTGAAGAAACGAGAATGAATCATTCTCATATGAAAAATCACATTATGCACAAAGCTTCTCATCATTCTCCTTCAGGGGTTATGGGAGGGGAATACCACAGGCAAGGAGAATTTATGTTCTCGATCAGGCAAATGAGTATGAGCATGGAAAAGAATAGTAATCAGGGGACTAGGCTTACAGATCAAGAAATAATCTCTTTACCTAACCCATTTCAAAATGGTTCTTTCTCTCCTAATTTAAGTGTTGTTCCTAAAAATATGAACATGCAGATGTCTATGTTAGAAGGAATGTATGGTTTAACAGATAAATATACTTTGATGTTTATGGCCGTGTACATTAGCCAAGATATGAGTTTGAACACTTATACGGCTATGGCCAATAGGTCATATATTGGATCTTTTAAAACTCAAACATCCGATTTATCAAATCTTAGCTTATCTTCTTTGATTGAAATTAAAGAGACTAAAAGTTCAAATCTTCACTTAGAAATTGGTTTAGTAAAATCTATTGGAGCTAATGACAGTGAAGATGAAGTGCTCAGCCCAATGAATATGAATATGAAAATGCGTTTGCCCTATGCAATGCAAATAGGGGATAAATCAACTTCTCTTATTACAGCAGTAACTTTTGTAAAAAAGGATGAAAATAGGACTTATGGCGCTCAAATTAAAAATAAACAGGCCATTGATAAAAAGGCATGGAACTTTGGCAATAGTTTTTCTCTAGATATCTGGATTAGTAAGGATATATCTGAGCAATTATCGTTTTCTGTAAGAGGTGGTTTCTTATATAAAGGGTCCATAGAAGGAAGCGATAGCAAGATAATGGCGCCAGTACAAACCTCAAACCCTAAGAATTATGGCGGAAAGTCTTATGAAATTGCTTTGGGAGTTAATCGGCTACTAAGAATGGGCTCTGGAAATAGTATAGGTCTTGAATTAGCCTTTCCAATAGAACAAAAACTTAATGGTCCTCAAATGGAAGTCAGTGAATCTTTAAATTTAGTTTTTAGGAAATCGTTCTAGTTTTTGGATTTTAACCTTTAAATTGAAATCTTTTTAATCAGTATTGCTTGGTCTCCTCTATGCACTGGAGAAAATATGCCAGACCTCTGTTTATATAAATCATCTAGATGGCTGGGAAGTTTAGTGCTTATGTCTATAAGGTAGCCGTTTACTTCTTTTTGACTTGTTTCAAAATTAAGAGTTAATTCAACTTCTTTATCGTAAACGCCGTTTAAATAAACAACATAATAGCCTTTATAAAGACCCCAGCTGCTTAAAGTGGGTTGAATTTGTAAAGAGCCCAAGTTAAAGGATTCTAAGTTAGATTCTTTTGGCAAAAGTAAAACCATTCTGCTTGCAGATCTAGTGCTCTTTAGATTAAGTTTTAGTGATTTACTACCATCTAGCTTTTCTTGTTTTTCTATCAAAGGGCCTTTCCATCCACTGGAGCTGGTTTCAGCCCAGTATCTTAAGGCATACTCTTTTCTAAATGGAATGAGAGTTTTAGTAGTTTGGGTGTCTACAAATGAAGACAAAGGTTCAATCAAAGGTTCTGGATCATCCGATGAGTTATTCTTGTAATTGCCTGACAGATGAATGAAAGATTTAGCTGAATCAAGGTCTTCATAGAAATGAATATTTACATGTTGAGGTCTTTTTTCCGTATAAAGATTAGCAAAACTTCCTACCATTAAAGCTACAAAGGTAACCACACCAACATATGAGATAGTAGATTTAATATTTAGAGAATATAAGAAAGGCGAGATTATTAGAGCGTACAGACCTGCAAAAGGTAATACTGCCCAAACTAACTTATAACCTTGGCTTTGTTCTAAAGAAAATATAAGCCCTAAAGTTAGCGGAAGCGTAACTACCAGGGTTAGAAGTAAGAATATAGGCTGGTTCTCTTCTTTTAAGAAGGTTGCAAGGAACAACAATATGCTGGCAAAGATTAGCGGAAGGATAAATACATTGGCTGCATCCGGTAAGAAAATAGTGATAGTTAAAGCCAATATGAGCCAAAAGAACCAAGAACCAAATACCATCTCATTTTGGTTTACAAACTTTCTACTAATTGCAGTTCCTATCAGTGCACCTATGCTTGTCGTACCTATTAATAACAGACGATAAGGCCAATCTATACCAGGCCAACTAACTACGTTTCCTGAAAGGAAGGACAACAGATAGAATCCCGTAACACCAGACAATATTGTTGTTAATAAAGTTAATGGAGAAAATACTACTCCCAACGCTGTTTTCTTTATATTGGTGTTTGACCTAATAAGAGTTGTAATCAATAAGAGGGCTGAGAAGATACAAATAAACAGACTGTAGCTAGATTTCCACTGAGTCCAAATACCATATATTTCTCCTCCGTAAACAAATTCATCTCCCATATTCTGCCAATCTAAGGAAGCTAATTTTCTAGACAAAGGTAAGATGTTTTCTCCATGGTGCTGGATAGTTCTTAGGTCAATATTTCCCACAGTATCATTTGGAGTGTGGTAATGATTCCTTTCACCAGCAAAAGCAAAATCTATGCCTGATATTTTAGCTCTTTCAACAACACTAAAATCCGTGTCATTAGGCATCCTCTTAAAAATTTCTTTAATAAAAGAGAATCCGTAAGGACTTATGTTTTCGCTTGAATAACTTTTTATTAAAAGCTCATTACTATTTGAAGTTCTGAGTACCATGCTGCTTCCAGAAGATCCACTGCCTTCAATATTGAGAACAATACCTACTTCCTTCGCTAAAGGGTGTTGATTAAAAAAAGCCTCTGCACCTATAAGACCATTTTCCTCAGCATCTGTGAGGATTAGCATAATTGGATGTTTATAAGGCGCTTCTAGTTTTAGAGCTCTAGCGGTTTCGAGTATTGCTACTACCCCAGCTCCATCATCCCCAGCACCTGGTGCCATAGGAACCGAATCGTAATGGGCCATAATAGCCAAATAAGGTAGGTCAGTTTTACCCGGAATAATCCCTATTAGGTTCTCTACTTCAGCACAACTTGCGAATCTTGAAGCACAAGCCCAAGTTTTTTGCTCTTGGTGTTCTATTCCTAATTGATCTAATTCATTCTTTAGTCTTTCTTTAATAATTTTATTAAGGTCAGAGCCAACAGGGTGTGGCTTATTTTCTCTGAGAAGAGATTTTAAAATGTTGTGTGCTCTCACTGCTGAGAATTGATTCTCAGGGGTGTCTAATCCCTTTGGGCTAGGGGGTTGCGTGGTGAAGTGTTGTACAAAAAAGAGTATAAAAGTAAGAAAAATAGCTAAAACAGATAAGCGATTTTTAAGCATCTTTACCCGAAATTTGTATCTGCTATCAAAGAAAGGATTTCAAACATCATGGTCGCACCCACTAAAGCTGTGTTTCCAGTGTTATCAAATGGAGGCGCTACTTCAACAACATCACCTCCTATTAAGTTAAGTCCCTTTAAGCCTCTTAGAAGTTGTTGTGCTTCTAAGGTTGTTATTCCGCCTACTTCTGGTGTTCCCGTACCGGGGGCATAAACTGGATCAAGTCCGTCTACATCAAAAGAAATATAAGTTCTTCCGTCACCTACAACCTTTCTGGCTTCTTCAATGACTTTATCTACGCCTAGAGAAGAGAATTCATCCATAAAAACCACACGCATACCTTGATCTTGGGAAAACTCTATACCGTCCATAAAATTTTGACCCCCTCTGATACCAATTTGAATTGTTCTCTTTGGGTCAAGAACTCCTGCTTCTACAGCAAGTTTAAATGGAGCTCCATGAGTAAATTTTGAGCCCCAAATCTCCCCCCATGTATCGGTGTGGGCATCCACATGGACCATTCCGACAGGTTCATTTTTTCCTATTGCCCTTAAGATCGGGTAAGTGATCGAATGATCACCACCAGCGCTGATAGGAAAAATATTCTTCTCTATAACTTTCTGGTAAAAAGATTCAATTTCTTCAACTTGCTTTTCTAAGTCATAACGATGAGAAAAGGCTACATCCCCTAAATCAGCTATACGACATAATTTATAAGGATTTATATTCATGCCTAAATTAAAAGTACGCATCAAGCTAGAAGAGTTACGGATTTCCCTCGGCCCATGTCTCGCTCCTGGACGATTTGTAACCCCCAAGTCGGTTGGAACACCAATAAGACCAATGTCCACATTGTCCAATGATTCAACTAGAGGTGCTCGCATGAAAGTAGCAATTTCAGCAAAACGAGGCTCACTCATTGGATTGTACTCATCGCCATCAGGCCTCTTCTTTTTGTAAAAATCGTCAGTCAATTTTTATATCCTCTGTTTTTTATTTAGGTTTAGAAATACATCTTAACAAAAGTCTTATGTCTACTAATTCAAAGAAAGGGGTTTTTATAAAAATAAAAAATGGTAAAGTCAAAAAAGATAAAAAACTATTCTGGAGGAATACAAATGAAAAACTTTTTAACTATCTTAATCTTGGGTTTAAGCACGACAATATTTGCTGCACATCATGAAGAAACTGACAGTCCTGAATCTGAACATGAATACAACTTTGCTTATAATTCTACCTATACCATCCCCGCTGGGTCTCAACCCCAAAGGGTAGAAAGGTCAATTTTAGAAAATCTTGCTACTTTAGAGGAGAACGGCTATTACAACTGTGGTCTTCTAAGGCATCAGTTTGGAGGAGAGAGAGCTTACTATTCGTATTGTTATTTTGATTCCTGGGAGCAATTTGGTGAGATAAATGATTCTAATGCACCTGCTGCTAGAGAGCCTAACCAACTTTACGGAGATCATTCAGATCATCTCGTTGCTATTGTTGAAAGGAATGCTATGAAGAGGACACCTTATGTCCTAAGAGCCACTTACACATTTGGACCTTTTTTAACCATAAATGAGATGCGTGATAGAGCTAAAATGTTATTTGATGCTTATAACGAAGCCTTTGAAGGCTGTGTCATGGCTGAACATGCATGGGGTCCCGAAATGGCATGGTACTTTTACTGTGGTTATGAAAGTTACACTGATTTCGCTAAAAAAAGCAGTGCTCTTGGAGACCTTTTTGAATCAGGGTTGGCAGATGCAAAAACAGATATAAGGAACCACTCTGATGATTTGATGGTCAGAATCAAATAAGACTTTAAAGTAGAAGAAAGAAGTTATGAAAAGAACTTTTAAATTTATTGCGCTCTTATTGGGTGCGATAGTTCTTTACGGAACTTCGCTCGTTGCTTTATCTGAATTAGGCGGTGAAGTGGCGACACTGACTAGACCCGAATCAGACGGAAGCACTAAGAATATCAGAGTCTGGATAGTAGACTCTGATAATGATTCCTGGATAGAGCATGGCACTGATGAGTCTTACTGGATAAAACAATCAAGTGATGGGGTAGAAGTTTCAATTATCAGAGATGAAAAGGAACAAAAGTACGAAGCTTTTGCTAATAGAGAGTCACACGATTTTTATCACAAATTGAGGAGGGAGAAATATGCTTTTGCAGACAAGATGTTGGACATCCTGTCCTTTGGTGCAACCAGTAAAGAGAACTGCTCTGGTGTGCCAGTAAGGTTGGTATTGAAATGAAAAAGTTTTTAAAAGCTGCTCTTTACTCGTTAGGATTACTCTTGCTTGTAGGGGTAATTTATCTAAGTAATCTATTTTTATTTAAACCTTTTTCTTTAGACCATTATCTAGCCAAAGAGCTTATATCAGAAATGCTGGATTCCCCTGAGTCTCTAACTTATCTAGGGGCGATAGATCGATTTAATTGGGTAACAAATCATCAATCCAAAATCTCTATATCTGGGTTAGATGATCTTGAAGAAGATTTAATTGATGCTAAAAATTCAAGAGCAATGCTTCTTTCCTATGATGAGGAGTCTTTATCTGAGCAACAGAAGATAACAAAAAAGATAGCAGTTTTTGACTTGAATAACTTCATAAAAGAAGAGGAGGAATTTCCTTTTCATAATTACCCCCTAAATCAAATCGGTGGAATTCATTTAAATCTAGTTGAGTTTATGACTGATGTTCACCCTATAAGAAATAAAAAAGAAGCTGAAGCCTATATTGAAAGATTAGATTTATTTGATGATTCATTTAAAGGAACTCTAGAGATTTTGAATGAACAGAAAAAGGCTGGAATCTTTCCGCCAGAATTTGTTTTTGATCATGTTGTTCGTCAGTTAGATGAATTCCTAAACTTCACTAAAAACGACAATCCTTTAAGAAAGGTTTATATAAGAAAAATCAATGATTTAAATTTAGATGAAGAAGACATAAAAGAACTCATCTCTCAATTAGACGAATCTATAGAAAATAGTGTTAATCCTGGGTTTAGGCTTCTATATGAATTTATAAAAGAAACCAGATCACAAGCCAACGAATTTCACGGAGTTTGGTCTTTACCTAACGGAGATGAATTTTATGCTTTAAGACTCAAGGTTTATACAACCACAGATTATTCTGCTCAAGATATACACGACATAGGCCTTGCAGAGGTCGATAGAATTACTAAACGAATGCAAGCTATAGCTTTGGATCTCGGGTATGGAGAAGAAGTTAATGTTGGCAAATTGATGAATAAATTAAATGAAGATCCCAATTTCTTGTATGCAGATACGCCAGATAGGAAAGAGACTGTCGTTAATGACTACAATTCGATCGTAGAAGAGACCTGGCAGATTGCAGGGGATTATTTTCATAACATGCCAACATCTAAAGTCGAGGTAAGGGCAGTTCCTGAGTATTCTGAGAAGAATCAAGCCGGAGGCTATTACATGTCGCCAGCCCTTGATGGTAGTAGACCGGGAGTCTTTTATGCCAATCTTTATGACATCAAACAAACACCCACATACAGTATGCGTACATTAGCTTTTCATGAAGCTATTCCAGGGCACCACCTGCAAGTTGCTCTCAACTTAGAAAATGAAGATCTTACTCTGTATAGAAGGTTTGGTTATGGCACTTCAGCTTTTAGTGAAGGTTGGGCTCTTTATTCAGAGAGGTTAGCCGTAGAAGCTGGATTAGCTGAGGATCCATATGATGAATTAGGTGTTTTGCAAAGTGAATTATTCAGGGCAGTACGATTGGTGGTAGACACCGGTTTGCACTTTAAACGCTGGACCAGAGAAGAAGCCATGGCTTATATGAAAGATATTACCGGTATGTCTGATACCGAAGTTAGAGTTGAGATTGAAAGGTATATTGTCTGGCCCGGTCAGGCTTGTAGCTACAAAGTTGGAATGTTAAAGATCCTAGAGCTAAGAGAGAAAGCTAAAGAGGAATTGGGCGATAATTTTGACATTAAAGATTTTCACTCAATAGTATTAGAACAAGGACAACCCCCTTTATTTATCGTTGAAGAACTAGTAGACAAAATGATAGCTGAAAAGTAATTGTTCTTCCTTTTTGCTAAGCTTAGTCAATAAATTTAAAAAAGGAGAGAAAATGAAATACTTAACTTTAATTTTTGGATTGTTATTTTTTACAGTCTTAAGTGCTGATGGACATCTTAAATCCGAAAAAGATGTTCTAGCTTCTTTGCAGAAATATTTTGAAGCAAGGAATAGTGAAGATTATGAGACAGTTGTTGAGCTGGAGAGCAGATCTGGTACTTATGGCACAAATTCAGATGGAAGTTTTCACAAACCTAAACAAATTTCTTCGGTTGAACAATGGCAGAGATTTAGCCAAGGGGGAGTAACTAATATTTTTTACCCAGAAGCTATACAGCTTTCAGAAGACGTAGTGTTTGTTAGATTTTATGCCGAAGGTATGGTCCAGGCTGGGGGTACAGCATCGGATTATCGAACTAGGGTGACAATGAATTGGGTAAGGGAAAATGGAAACTGGGTCGTAAAGAGTCAACATTACTCTGGAGCCAATTATGGTGGAGTTCACAAAACTCAAGCTGCTGATTTTGATAATTAGTAGATAGATATATAAAGGGTAAGAAGTTGAAGCTTGGTAAAGCCATCAAATACTTTTGTTCTTTTTTATTAGGGCTTGGCTTATACCAATCTGGATTTAGTGATACTGGATCTAACCCCAATTTATTGAATGACTTACATTCAAGACTGAATCCTTCTTTAGTAGATTCAATACATTATCCTAAGTCTACTCTTGATGTACTAGGTTTAATAAAAACGGCTAAGCAGACCAACAAGTCTGTAAGTATTTCCGGAGGCCAACACTCTATGGGCGGTCAACAGTATGGGGTGGGGACTTTACATATAAGCATGTCAAAAATGAATGATGTGCTTAGCTTTGATAGAAACAAAGGGATAGTAACTGTTGAAGCTGGAATTCAATGGCCCGAGTTGATAGATTATTTAATAAAAGTTCAAAAATATTCTCGAAGACAGTGGGGAATAACTCAAAAACAAACAGGTGCTGATCTCTTATCAATAGGCGGTGCCCTGTCTTCCAATGTTCATGGAAGAGGTCTGGTCTTACAGCCCATGGTTCAAGATGTTGAAAGCTTTAGACTGGTAAATGCTAAAGGAAAAGTCCTCAATGTAAGTAGAACAGAGAATTCTGAACTTTTTAGTTTAGTTATAGGTGGCTATGGTCTTTTTGGTGTAATTACGGAAGTCGATGTTAGGTTAACTCCAAGACAGAAAATTGTAAGAGTAGTTGAAGTCATTAATTTAGAGGACTTTCCTGAGAAAACTGCTCAAAGGATAGCTGATGGTTATCTTTACGGTGATCTCCAGTTTAAAACAGATGGCAGCGCTAAAGATTTTTTGAAGAAGGGGGTCTATTCTTTTTACAAACCAGTCCCTCCCGAAACTCTCATACCTGAACAGCAAGGAGAAATATCAGGCGATAGATGGAAAGATCTTATAGTTCTGGCACATTCTGATAAAGCTCAAGTATTCGATGAATATACTAATTATTACTTAAGTACAGATGGCCAGATATATTGGACAGACACTCATCAGCTGGGTTACTACGATGAGAATTACGAAAGTTTTCTAGCAAAGAATCTTGCTGGCTACAAACCAGGATCTCTAATGATCAGCGAGGTTTATGTTCCCAGAGAAAAAATATACGATTTCATGGATGATCTTTCAGAGGCTAATAAAACTCAGAATATGGATATCATCTACGGGACCGTCCGTTTAATTAAGACTGATAATGAAACTTTTTTGCCCTGGGCTAAGAAAGATTATGCTTGCATAGTCTTAAATCTTAGGGTGGAACACACTGAAGATGGCATAGAGAAAGGTAAAAGCGATTTTAGGCTTTTAATAGATGTAGCGTTAAGCCATGGAGGTTCTTACTTCCTTACTTATCATAAGTGGGCAAGAAAGGATCAATTATTAGAAGCCTACCCACAGTTCCCTAGATTTTTAAAATTAAAACTTAAGTACGACCCTGAAGAGATGTTTCAAAGTGATTGGTACAGGTTCTATAAAGAAATGTTTTCAGAAAATTAGAAAATGGTCTACGCACATAGAAAAGAAATATACGATGCTGACTCTCACATGATGGAGACGCCGGATTGGATATCAAATTATGCTGACCCCAAAATTAGACCTCACCTAGAACCTTTCGTCGGAGGAAGAAAGCGAGCACTGGCTGAAATTAAGCAGGCCATTAATGACTTTGAAAGTCGTCAAAAGGATCCTGAAATTTTTCGGAAAGCAAAGAAGGAATTTATGTCTATGAAACATAAAGGCTGGAATGGTCTTGGAGCTTTTGATAAAAAAGAAAGGAGCCTAGCTAATGATCTGTTGGGATTTAAAGGTCAGATTGTTTTCCCTACCAGCGCTTTCAATCAAGTAATAGAAGCAAAAGATCAAGAAATTTTTGAAGGAGGGGTGAGAGCTTTAAATAGAGGCTTATCAGATTTTTGTAAGGACGATATTAGATTATTTGGTTGTGCCTACATACCTTTGGGTTTAGGCCCTAATAAAGCTCTTAAGTTCTTAAAAGAAGCTATAAACAGTAATTTTTCTGTAGTTCTGATTGATACTATTGCTCCTATAGAAGGTATTTCCTTCACGCACCCAGATTACGATAAAGTCTGGTCACTTATACAAGAAGCTGATTTGGCGATTACCTTACATGTTGGGGTTGATGGAGGATATAGTCCAGTTCCTAAATCGTTTTATAAAAATGCCAGTTCAGTTCCCGCCCACAAAGAAGGGGATGCTCCTGGGGATGCTCTTTCTTATATGGCCATTCAATATAATGCTGAACTGTTTTTAGCAGCTATGATCTTTGATGGTGTATTAGAAAGGTTTCCAAAATTAAGGATAGGAGTAATAGAGCTAGGTGCCTCTTGGATTATTTCTTGGATGAAACACTTAGATCAATCCTATAAAGCATTTAGAAAATTACAGGATATGTCAGTGTTAAAACTTCTACCTTCAGAGTATGTCTTACGACAAATAAAAGTTACCCCTTTTGCTGGAGAAGATATTGGGTGGATACTCACTTCAGGGGCAGAAGATCTACTAATGTTTGCTTCCGACTACCCGCACCATGAAGGAACTGACGATCCAATTGGAAGGTTTGAAAAAACCATGGACGGTCTGAGTGAAGAAATTAGAAACAAATTTTATTCAGATAATTTCAAGTCTTTCTTAGGTAGCCACCTAGATATTTAACTTTATTGATACAAATGTAAGGCCTTAATAGAGATGTTGTTCTATAGAGTTATCTTATTTCTATTTCTGACTTTAGGCTTTCACTTACAAGGTGAAGAAGACACTTCACTTTTGTGGCTAGACAAATATTGTGCTGAGTGCCAAGTGAAAATGAAAACTAAAACAGGCACTTTTATTTTAGAAAAAGGTGAGGAAGCTTTAATGGCTAGGGCTTGGTTGACAGATAAGGCTCAAGATTCAATAGACGTTCAGTACTTTATTTGGAGTACTGACAATATAGGAACTCTAGCTAGTGAGGCTCTCTTAAGAGCAGCAGAAAGAGGAGTAAAAGTGAGAGTGCTGGTTGATGACCTTCTTGTTGACGCACAAGAATTAACTATTTTAGGTCTAACGGATCACCCTAACGTAGATATAAAAATTTATAACCCGAAACACTCTGTTGGCGTTTCTTCAATTCGTAGATTATTCAATGTCATAAGATCATTTCGTTCAAGTAATCAAAGAATGCATGACAAGGTAGTCATATTTGACAGAAGCATTGGAATTACTGGAGGGAGGAATATGGCAGATGAGTATTTCGATTTTGACCATGAGTATAATTTTAGAGATAGAGACATTCTTCTTTTAGGAAAAGTTGTTGCTGATATGAGCACAAATTTTGAAGAGTTCTGGAACTCCGATCTTTCTGTATCAGTTGAAGAGTTGTTACAAGCAGAGCTTGAAGATTTAGATCAAAACTTAATCCTTGAGTACAAAAATTTTTTACATGAGTACGCTTTGAATGAAACTAACTTCACACCTGAAATAAGGTTGGCATTAGAAAATCTTCCTAAGAAGTTTTCAGAGCTAATTAAGAATCTTATTTGGGAAGACGTAAGTTTTATCAGTGATAGGCCAGGGAAAATTGAAAACTTTGTAAGTCTTTCAGGCGGTAGTAAAAGCTATAGTCTCTTAATTAATGAGGTTTTAGAAGCTAAACAATCATTAATTATTCAATCCCCTTATGTAATACTGCCCGATGAAGGGATTGAGCTCTTATCTGCCTTGGTATCCAGAGGGGTAAAAGTAAAAATTTCGACAAATTCACTGGCTTCCACAGATAACCTTATGGCTTTTAGTGGTTATCATCGACAACGCGAAGCTTTAGAGCAGGCAGGAGTGGAGCTATTTGAATTTAAACCTTCTGCTAAAGTTCAGCAAGATTTAGTAGATCGCCATAAAGAGTTAACTAATCCTAATTTGAAATTTGCTCTCCATGCTAAAAGCATGGTTATTGACCAGAAAAGGATATTTATTGGAAGTTTTAATCTTGATCCTAGATCAGCTAATCTTAATACAGAAGTAGGAGTATTGATAACTAATGAACAACTAGCTTCGCAACTTCAAGCAAGTATTGAAAAGGATATGTATCTAGACAATAGTTGGGAGGTGGTCTCAGGTTTAAGTAAAGGGGATGAGGTAGGTATTTTAAAAAAAATAACTTTAGCTTTTCTGAAGTTAATTCCTATGGACTCTCTTCTTTAAAAGAATAGACTAATAAATATGTTTATTGCAGGTATTTTAATATTTTTTGGAATTCACTTAGTTCCTCTTATTTCTACAGTAAAAGAAAGTCTAAAAAGTGCTCTTGGAGAAAATACTTATATGATATTTTTCTCTCTAATTAGCCTACTCGGCTTCCTGCTAATAGTCCTAGGCTATGAAGCCAGCTCTAATTCGTTGTATGCAATAAATGCACAAGCTTTCCTGTATTCCAAATACATCATGTTTTTCTCTTTAACTTTTCTTATTGCTGCAAATGTTCCCAGCTTTATAAAGAAGTTTTCAAAGCACCCAATGTCTATAGGGATAGCTATTTGGTCAGCTGTGCACCTATTAACTAACTCAGATACTGTCTCAGTTATTTTATTCAGTACTTTCATGGTGTATTCAATAATTTCAGTTATCGTTTCCGAAAGTAGAAAAGTTCAAGTTAAAGAAATTAAACCAAGGTTACTTTTTGACATTTTTTCTATAGTGCTTGGGGCTATGTTTACAGCTCTAGCCTTCAACTTTCACGAATATTTATCAGGTGTTAGCCTTACTTAAAAATAATTTGCAATGATTCGTTTTTTTCATAAGTATTTAAGTTTAATAATATCTATACAGTTACTTTTATGGACTGTTTCAGGTATTTATTTTGCTTTTAATAAAATTGAATTAGTGAGGGGAGAACAATATTTACTTGAGAATCAAGCTGAAGATTTAAATCTTGAAGAAGTTGAAATTACTTTTACAGCAAAAAATTTAAGCTTTATTAAAAGGCTGGATAAATGGATTATCAAGGCAGAAACAGATAGCGGTCTGATTTACTCTGATCTAAGTGGAAAAAAATTAGAAGAGTTAGATGAAGAAGAAGCTAAAGAAGTAGTTAAAAGGAAAACAAACCTGAGACCTCTAGAAGCTTTTAGAATAGATAACCAAGAAAAAAGAGCGGAATATAGAGGTAGAGATCTGCCTTTATATAAAGTTACAACTTCTACATCTGACGACATTAATGTTTATGTAGATGCCTTTAGTGGGGCAGTTACAGCCATAAGATCAGATTCTTGGAGAATTTGGGATTTCCTTTGGGGAGCCCATATTATTGACTATAGAGAAAGAGATAATATAAATAATTTCTTACTTAAATTCTTTTCAATCTTGGCATTGATAAGTGCTTTGTCAGGAATAGCTTTATTTTTTAAGACCTTGAAACTTCGTAGTTAGAACAGTAAAAGCGTATATTTAAATTATGGAACGAAATAAGTTTTTCAGTTCAAAGTATTTCCTATTTATTGGAACCATACTTGTCTTATTCATCTTATATTCAAGTTATGGGCATTTAATGAATTTTATATCGGATGTGGCGTTTTCATATCCAGAAAATAAAAAAGGTAATTACTCAGTTGATATCTATAAAAATAGAACTTTAGAAACAGAAGAAGGCATTACTCTGTCTTCAAGAATTTTTAAACCCAGAGAATTAGAAAAAGCTCCAACAATATTAGTACGAATTCCTCTAACTTATTCTTTGACAGATTCTCTTAAAACAGAGCTTGTCGGCAGGTTTTGGTCTACTAGGGGATATGTAGTGGTTATACAAGGGACAAGAGGTAGATATCGATCTTCAGGAGAGTTTTATCCTTTAATACACGAGCGTAAAGATGGTTTAGAAACTTTAAAATGGATAACAAATCAATCTTGGTTTGATGGAGATCTGTTTATGTGGGGATCTTCTTCTTTTGCTCATACGCAATGGGCAATATCTAATTCTACAGATCCTAAGATAAAGGCTTATTTTATGCATATTGGAAGTTCAAATTTTAAAGAAATGTTTTACCCCGGTGGAGCATTTTCTTTAGCTTCAGCCTTGTATTGGACAATAAGAAGCCGAGGTCAAGAAGATAGGGAAGTTGACCTGAATGATTTAGCCAAAGGAGTAGAAATTCTTCCTGTCATGCAGGCAGATAATGTGGCTATAGGAGATACTGATTTTTTTAATGACTGGGTTATGAATAGGGGTAATTTAGCCTTTTGGGAAAAAATTGATGGCAATAAACGAACTGAATCTATTAAAGGACCAGTGCTACATCTAGCTGGATGGTATGATCCTTTTTTAATTTCACAGTTAGATGATTTCCATTCGTTAAAAGAGCATCCCGATCCTTTTGTTGCAAAAAACACTAAATTGATAATTGGACCTTGGAAGCATGCCGATTCAGTTAATTTACCAAATGGAGAAAAGGTTACTTATAGAGAGAATAGTGTTTGGCCCACCACCCCTTGGTTCGATGAAATTTTAGGTAAAAGAGACAGTGTGATTCCAGAAGTTAAGATTTTTGTAATGGGAGTTAATACTTGGCGAGAAGAAAATGAGTGGCCACTAAGTAGAACAGCTTTCAAACCCTTCTATTTAAAGTCTCTAGGGAATGCAAATACTATTCATGGGGATGGTAAATTATCCTTTAACAATGATAGTTTAGGCGGTGAATTCGATTCATTTACTTATGATCCTCTCAATCCAGTGCCTAGCGTAGGGGGTGCGATGCTTGGACCATGGGGTGGTATAAGGAAACAAAATGAAATTGAAGAAAGGGAGGATGTGTTAATTTATGATGGACCCATCCAGTCAACCCCTCTAGAAATAACAGGTCCTTTGGAAGCTTACTTATATGTAAAGTCTTCAGCAAAAACTACAGATTTTACGGTTAAGCTTGTTGATGTTTATCCTGATGGAACAGCCTATAACATCTCTGACGGTATAGTTCGGATAGAGGAGATGTCAGTAGATCAAGAAACTCCTAAGAAAATAAAGATTCGTATGCGTCCTACGAGCAATGTATTTCAAGCTGGGCATAAATTGAGAATAGAAATTTCAAGTAGCAATTTTCCAAGATATGAAAGAAATCTTAACCTACATCAAGATTTAGTAAATGCGAGAAAGACTATAAAAGCGGAACAAAAGGTATTTCATTCCGCTGAATACCCATCCTTTATTCTTTTACCTACAATTCCAAACAATTGAATTAATGGTAACTTATAACAAAAGGGTGTTATTAATACTAAGTGTCTTAACCCTAATTTTTATGGGGCGAGTTTTTGCTCAACTAATCCAATTAATTAATCCTATAGGCTTTTTACCACCTTTTGATCAATGGCAAAGTGGTACTATGGCTTATCACTGGCTTATTTTGTCCCAGATTCTAATCTTAGGGACACAAATAACAATTCTAAAAAAAATTCATTTCCAGACTTATGTATTTAGAATATACAGGGGGAAGGCTATTTACATTTTTGGGATTGTCTATTTTTCTATGTCTGTCTTACGTTTATTGTTAGGGGGTCTTTTCTTAGAAGAACATCCTTTTTGGGGTGCAACTATTCCGTCTGTCTTTCATATCTTTCTTTCAAGTTTCTTTCTGATTTTAGGTCTTTACGAAGTAAGGAATAGTAATAAACTTAATACATTCAAAGTTTAATGTTCTGGTCAATACAAAAAATCTTTAAAAGGTTTAATAGTTTTTTTAGTTTTGATACTTTTTTCTAAAAAATGATTTATTTACTAGCTTTTATAACAATTTTAGTCTGGGAAATATATTGGACCTACAAAGCCTGTTGGTTAGCTTCTAGAAATGGTCATAAGAAACTTTTTCTTTTTTTTCTTATTTTTAACCTTTTAGGCATTCCAGAAATAATCTATTTAAATAGGTATCAGAATACAGAAGGAGATCCTTCTTTAGATTAAGCTGTGCTTTCAGCACTAGGCCTTTCTTTTACCTTCTCAAACCAAGAGTTAATATTTTTGAGTTCAGGATCAATATTTTGGCCTACAGTTGTTCCAAAATGAAGGAAGCAGAACAGCATAATGTCCGCAAGTGTCAAGTTATCCCCACATATAAATTCTCTTCCTTCTATTTGTCCGTCCAACAAGGATAAATTTTCTTTAGCTTGCGCTTTAAAATCATCTGCTGATTCTGGAAAAGTTCTGAGTCTGTCTTTAAAAAACTCATAACCTTCCGCACCTCTAAATGCAGTGGTCATAGCTTCACAAATATTTAAGCTAATCCTCCTAGTCCACATTCTAGTTACAGCACGATCTTTAGGTGCAGTTCCTATTAAGTTAGTGCTTCCTTTTATATCATCAAGATACTCACAAATAGCTGTTATTTCAGCTATGAAAGATCCATCATCAAGTTCAAGAGTAGGCAGTTGCCCCATTGGATTTTTATTTAAATGACCTTCTTGGCGATTTTCTCCTGCCATGATGTCAACTGTTACGGTTTCTACTTCCATACCAAGTTCAGCTAAAAACATCCTAACTACTCTAGGGTTTGGTCCAAGACCATCGTAAAGTTTCATGTTTACTCCTTTTTTGTTCTTCGATTAATCGGTTGATAAAAGTTTGTTTCTAGACTGATTTTAAATTATCTTTGCTCTATTAAGTATTTTTTTAGGAAGAAAATGGTAGAAATTAATATAGGCAGTGAAGAATGGTTGGCTCAAGTCAAAGAAGACATCGTTGAACCCGATATACGCATAATTGACCCACATCATCATTTATGGGATGACAGAGGTAGTACTTATCTAGTCAAGGATCTGCAAGCCGATACAGGTTCAGGTCACAATGTACTGAAGACCGTTTATATGGAATGTGGTTGGGGCTATAAAGAAGATGGACCTAGGCATTTAAAAGTAATAGGAGAAACAGAAGCTGTTGTAGATCAAGCCAACAAAAGTAAGGAGACGGGAGAAGCCGTTATCTCTGCAATAGTTTCAAGGGCTGATTTAAGGTTAGGAGAGGAAGTGATAGAAGTTTTAGAAGCTCATGAAGAGGCTTCTCAGGGCTTGTTTAGAGGAATAAGGCATGCAGGCGCTAGAGCCGAACATCCAGAAGCTTTGACCATCCCAGGCAGTGCCCCAGAAGGTTTATTTCAAGATGAGGGCTTTCTTAAAGGCATGAATGTTTTAGGAAGAAAAGGCTTTACCTATGACACGTGGCATTACCATTATCAAAATATTGAATTTGCTGAGATGGTAAAAAAAGTACCAGATACCCAAATAATATTGGATCATTTTGGAACACCTCTTGGTGTGGGGCCTTATGCAGATAAAAGAGAAGAAATTTTTGAACAATGGAAAAAAGATATAAAAGAAATATCAAAAAGTGAAAATGTATTCATGAAGATAGGTGGTATGGCAATGCCCGATAATGGATTTGGTTGGAATAACAGAGATAAGCCAGCAACTTCTGATGAGTTTGTTGAAGCCCAGAGGCCTTATTACCTGCACGCGATAGATTGTTTTGGACCTGAAAGATGCATGATGGAAAGTAATTTTCCTGTAGACAGAATGTCTCTGTCGTATCATGTCTTATATAACGGATTAAAAAAGATCGTTGCAGACTTTTCTCATGATGAGAAGGATCAAATGTTTTACAGGACTGCTGAATCTGTTTACACAGTAAATTAAGGAGACTAATTGAATACTGAGCTTGAACCATTAGATTACCCGCCTTTAACTGAAGATTTAGAGGAAGCAAAAAATCATTTAAATGATTTTGGAGTTTGTATTATTAAAAATGCATTCTCCACCGAAGAAATTGAGATTATGGACAAAAGGCTAAAAGAACAATTTGCTGGTGAAGAAAAGTATGGAGTTGGCTCTAAGGTTAGGGGAGATGAAGGTTATGGGGTTAAAAGTTCAAATAAAGAGAAGGTCAGTAGGCTGGTATGGAATTTAATAAATAAGGGGGACTGTTTTATTCCACTGATTAATCATCCTAAGATCTATCCCTTGATAGAACATATTATTGGCGAGAAGACTATCTTATGCTCTATGGGTGCTCACATGAATGGTAGCGGTAATGAAAGAATGCCACTGCATCAAGACCAATGGCCTCTAGTTCCACATCCTTTAGAGTTTCCAGTCATGGCTAATACTATGGTTTTAGTTTCTGATAATTCACCTGAAAGTGGAGGAACTAGACTAATTCCAGGATCGCATAAATGGCCCAAGATAGACTATAAAAAGGCTAATTCTTCTAAGTATCAAGATATGGCAAAATCCATTACAGCACCAAAAGGTTCTGCCATCGTATGGGAAGGAAGAGTTTGGCATGGCAATGGTTTGAATCGTTCTGGAGAAGTTAGAAGTAATATTTCAATAGCTTATCTTCAGTCATGGATTAGACCCCAAGAAAATTCTCAATACAGTGTTAGGAAAGAGGTAATAGAAAAGTTAAGTGATAAGCAGAAAGAAATTATAGGATTTACTCCTTTTGGAACTTTAGGCGGACATGATGGTTCAAGTGTTTCTCCTGCTGGGTTTGATAGGGATAAAGAATCTATAGGTATTCTAAAAGGGTAAGAGTACCTAATTTTAGTTTAAGTAAGGGAGAAAAAGTTATGGCAAGACTTGAAGGAAAGGTAGCTTTAATAACAGGTGGTACAAGTGGAATAGGTGCTGACACGGCTAGACTATTTGCTGAAGAAGGGGCAAAGGTAGTAATAACAGGAAGGTCAGAAGAAAAAGGTTCAAATCTAGCTGACGCATTAGGAGAAAGTGTTCTTTTTAACAAGTCTGATGTAACTATAGAAAAAGATATTTCTGATTCAATAGATTTTACTGTTAAGTCTTTTGGTCAAATGGATATTTTGTTTAATAACGCTGGATATGGAACAGCCGATAATGTAGCTGAGATAACTAAAGAACAAATTGATTATGGCCTAGGATTACTCTCTAGCGTTATTTTAGGAATTAAATATGCGGTAGAACCGATGAAAAAAATAGGAGGGGGCTGTATTATCAATAATTCAAGTGTGGCTGCTCATGTTTATGGACAAGGCTCCCCACTTTACTCATCATTGAAAGCAGCTGTATCTCATTACACTAGAATGGCTGGCGTAAGCCTAGGTCCTTTTAACATTCGTGTTAATGCCATCTCTCCTGGAGCCATCGCAACACCTATTTTTTGGGGAGGATCGGCAAGGGCTAATACTTTGAGTGATGAAGAGAATGAAAAAAAGTTGGAAAAACTTAAAGGCAATCTAGCCAAAGCAGTACCACTGGGAATGACAGGTTTAGCGGAAGATATTTCAGAAGCTGCTCTATATCTTGCAAGTGAAGCGGGTAGATTTGTTACCTGCCATGACTTAGTCGTGGATGGAGGAAGGTCAGTTGCTTATAACGAACCACAACATAAAGAAGGTTAATGAAAAAAATACTAATCGCAAATAGAGGCGAAATAGCTATCAGGATTGCTAAATCTTCAAAGGATTTAGGTTTAAAGACTGTAGGGGTCTTTTCTGAAGATGATGCAGATTCTTTGCATATCTCTAGGATGGATGAAAGCTTCCAATTAAAAGAAAAAGGGGTACAGGCTTATTTAGATATCAAAGACATTGTCTCTATTGCTAAAGAAAACCAAATTGACTTAATACATCCAGGGTATGGGTTCCTGAGTGAAAACCCCAACTTCGCTAAAGCAGTCAGATTAGCCGGCATTACTTATGTTGGACCTGATGAAAAAACTCTTAGGCTATTTGGAGACAAGGTTCGATCTAAAAAATTAGCTGAAGAAAACCAAATCCCTACTATAAAGGGGACTTCTGGCAAGATTACATACAAACAGGCTGAAAATTTTTATAAGAGTTTGAGTAAGAAAGCTTCCCTTATGCTTAAAGCTGTAAATGGAGGAGGTGGCCGCGGTATGCGATTGGTAGAAAATCTGGATGAACTTAAAGATGCCTACGAGCGAGCTTCTTCTGAAGCAAAGACTTCTTTTGGCTCGGAATCACTATTCGTTGAGGAGTATTTAAATAAGCAAAGACACATAGAAGTACAAATAGTAGGTGACGGCTCTGGTTCTGTAACTCATTTTGGTGAAAGAGAGTGTTCGGTCCAAAGACGACATCAAAAAATTATAGAAATGGCACCGAGCCCGGGTTTAAAACCAGAATATAGAGATCAGATTATTAGTGCAGCCATAAAGTTAGCAGAGACTACAAATTACAAAGGCTTAGGTACTTCTGAGTTTTTAACCAGTGACACCGGCAAGATTTTTAGATTTATTGAAGCAAATGCCAGATTGCAAGTAGAACACACCGTTACCGAACAGATTTATGGAATAGACCTTGTGAAGTATCAGATACAAATTGCGTTAGGAAAGACACTTAAGCAACTAAAAATAACACAAAGCAATATTTCAGAACCAAAAGGGATAGCCATACAGGCCAGAGTCAATATGGAAGTATTGGATAAAAGTGGCAATACAAAACCAACAGGAGGTGTATTTGGAAGATTTGATTTACCTTTTGGACCAGGGGTAAGAGTTGATACCTATGGCTATACGGGTTATCAAACAAACCCTAGTTTTGATTCTTTAATCGCTAAAGTTATCACACACGGTCCTGAAGATAGTTATCCAAAGGCCCTTAATAGGATGAATAACGCATTAAACGATTTTTACATAGAAGGCATTACAACTAACTTGGATCTTTTGAAGAGCATTATCAGTTATCCAGTTATGAAGAAAAATAAAATTCATACAGGGTTTTTAGAAGAGCATTTAGAAGAGATTTTAAAATCTAAAGAAAGAAAATCTAAAGCTAAAAGAAAAGACCAAAATTTAGCAGGAGCGCAAATCGATAGTGAAGATCCTCTAGCAGTTTTAGATCATGGTAAAGGTTTAATATCGGCAGACTCTCAATCTGAGAATATTGTTGAAATGAGAATCGATGATTTACCAGAAGGAATTGAAGCAATAGAAGCACCCATGCAAGGATTAATGGTGAGCTTCAATGTGAAGACAGGAGATAAGGTTTGGGTAGGAAAAACTATCGCAATTATGGAAGCAATGAAAATGGAACATGAATTGCTATCTGAAGTAAGTGGAGAAGTTACCGAAATTACTGTAGATGAAGGAGATACTGTTTATGAAGGCCATCCTTTAATTTTGATTAAAACTGCTGCAGTTGAAATACCCAAAACTGATCAACATGAAAAACTGGATTTAAATTTTATTAGGCCTGATCTGCAAGAAGCCATTGATAGAAAACAAGCAGGTCATGATATTAACAGGCCTGAGGCTGTAGCCAAAAGGAGAAAAACAGGACATAGAACAGCGAGAGAAAACATTAAAGACCTTTGCGATAAAGATAGTTTCATCGAATACGGTTCTGTCGTTTTAGCTGCTCAAAGAAGAAGAAGGACAGAAGAAGATTTAATAAAAAATACTACAGGCGATGGGATGGTTTGTGGATTAGGACATGTAAACAGTGATCTTTTTCCAGAAGAAGATTCAAGGGTAATGGCTATGTCTTATGACTATATGGTATTGGCTGGGACTCAGGGCAAACAAAATCATGCAAAAAAGGACAGAATGTTTGAAATTGCAGAACAAAATAGACTGCCAACAATTCTATTTGCTGAAGGAGGAGGGGGAAGGCCGGGAGATACTGACACCTCTGGTGTAGCAGGCTTAGATTGTTTTGCATTTACTTATTTTGCTCAGTTATCAGGTCTGGTTCCCGTATTGGGAATAACAACAGGAAGGTGTTTTGCTGGAAATGCAGTCTTGTTAGGCTGTTGTGATGTGATTATTGCTACTGAAGATTCTAATATCGGTATAGGTGGACCCGCTATGATAGAAGGAGGCGGCTTGGGAATATTCACACCTGAAGAAGTTGGACCAATGGATGTCCAGGTTCCAAATGGAGTAGTGGATATTGCTGTTAAGGATGAAAAAGAAGCTGTGGCAACAGCAAAAAAATATCTTTCTTATTTCCAAGGAGTTAAAAAAGAGTGGAAAGCACCAGATAAAAGAAAACTTAGATTTGCAGTACCCGAAAACAGACTGCGTTATTACGATATGAGAAAGGTGATAGAAGGTATTGCAGATGAAGATTCTATCCTTGAAATAAGAAGGCATTGGAGTCCAGGCATGATCACCTCATTTATCAGAGTGGAAGGAAGACCAGTTGGCGTTGTTGCCAATAACCCAGGTCACCTCTCAGGAGCTATTGATTCTCCTGGAGCTGACAAAGGCTCAAGATTTATACAATTATGTGATGCTTTCGATATTCCGGTCCTGTCTTTAATAGATTGTCCAGGAATTATGGTTGGACCAGAAAGTGAAAAGTCAGCCCTTGTAAGGCATGCAGCGAGAATGTTTGTTGTAGGTGCAAATATTGAAACTCCTTTGATGTCAGTTGTTATCAGAAAAGCATATGGGTTAGGTGCACAAGCTATGGCAGGAGGCAGTTTTAAAATCCCATTGTTTACTGTGACTTGGCCAACAGGTGAATTTGGAGGCATGGGTTTAGAGGGGGCTGTGAAGTTAGGGTTCCGAAAAGAACTAGAATCTATAAAAGATCCAGCAGAACGAATTAAAACTTACGAGAAAATGGTTGAAGATAGTTACAAAAGAGGTAAGGCCGTTAATATGGCCTCGCATTTTGAATTAGATGATGTAATAGATCCTGCAGATACGCGAAAGTGGATAATGGCAGCCTTGAAGTCTTTGCCTCCTAAAACTGAAAGAAAAGCTAAGAAAAGGCCTAATGTAGATACCTGGTAACAGATACAGCTAAGAGTTATAAATTATTTCTTTAGGGTTTTTTCTGGTTATAGATAGAATCAGTATGACACTCAAAGCACAAATTAATATAGTGCCAATAATTGGGCCCATTACCCAAATATTGGCATGAAAAGCTGCCTCAAGATCAAAGATCTCTGTTTCAAGAAAGAATATTCCCGTCTGAGCTAATAAAGCACCCAAAAAACCTGCCAATAACCCCAACAAGGCAAACTCTAAAGCAGTAGATTTTTGCAATAAAGAAGTACTTGCTCCAAAGGTTCTGAGTATGGCTGATTGGTGCAATCTTAAGTTAAAGCCATCTTGAATAGTAGCTAGAGTTAAGAACATAGCTGAAAAGATAGTCAATCCAAGAATTACCTCTAAAGCTTTTGAGACTTGTTCTATGATGTCATTAACCTGATCAATAATTGCATCTATCGATAAAACAGAAACAGTTTTGAATTCAGACATAAATTCACTAATTACCTTATCTTTCTCTTTCGGGACGTGCAGCGAAGTAATATAGGTAGCTTGACTATTTTTAAAAATTTCGGGAGGCCCAATCACAAAAAAGTTTGGAGAAAAATTATCCCAATTAACCTCTCTCGTATTTTGGATATAAGTATCAATTTCTTGGTCAGCAAAGAAAACCTTAACTGGGTCTCCAATATCTAGACCGTATCTAGCAGCTATATCATTTGAAATTGAGAGGCCGTCTGACGAATTTCCTTTAAACCACTCGCCTGAAACAATTGTATTGCCTAGAGGTAATTCACTTGACCAAGTTGCATTGAAATTTCTATCAATTGGTTTAGACACCTCTTCACCTTCTTTAGGTAGCTTAATGATTACTGTATTTGTAATAGGATAGAAAGTGCTCTCTTCTATTTCATTTTCTTCTAAAAAAGAAGAAATAGAATTCAAGTCAGACTTACTAATATTAATTAAGAAATTATTTGGGGAGTCAGGGGGTAATGTTGACTCCCAGGTTGACATTAAGTCTGTCCTGGCAGAAAAAGCTATTAGGCTTAGCCCAATTGCCATGGTGAAAGCCAGCACTTGCAGAGAATTTGTGTATTTTCTTCTGTGCAATTCAGACCAAGCCAGAGAGAGTGGATTGTTAGCCCCTAAACCAAGCCTGGTTGTGCTGCGAAAGAAACTTAAAATGATTCCATAACCTAAAACAAAAATGAAAAGAATAGTGAAAAATACTATGGAAGAAAGTAATAGCCTTTCTGTATATAAGAAAACAAGTAAAAACATAGCTGATAAGGCTAAAGCGAACATAAGATAAGAACTACTTGAAGTTTTAGACTCTTCTCTTCTAAGTATGCTTAAAGGAGAGATTTTTACCAATTTAACAAGGTTTGGGTAAACAAAACCTATTAGACAAATAAATACTGTTAAAGAAGATATTAACAAAGGCTGAAATCCTGGTGTTGGCAGGTCAGTCGGAAAATATTGTTTCAAAATGCCAGTAAAACCCTCTTGCATAAACCAGCCCAAAATTAAGCCAAAAAAGATAGCAAAAACACCTAATTCAATAAAAATTAAAGAATAAAGCAGTCTAATTTCCCAAGATTCTGTACCTAAGCTTTTTAAAATAGCTACGTATTCAATATGACGACGTGCGAATCTTTGTGAACTCATCCCAACAGTAAAAGCAGCCATGAGGACTGCCAGAAGGCCACCTAGTAAAAAGAAGTTGCCTGATCTTTCAATGGCTTTTCCCAAAGAATCGTTAGCATCTTGAGCTTCTCTAATGTCATCACCGGGTTGTTTGGTTTTTTCTAGAATATTTTTTGCAAGTAAGAGTTCTGCTTTTTCGCCTAAATACACTGTCGAAAATCTTACCCTGCTCCCTGGTTGCACCACATTTGTTTTTTCTAGGTCTTGGGCATTAATTATTGCCTTGGGAGCAAATGCAAAAGAGTTAGAGGCTCTGTCTGGTTCAGAAAGAATTGAATGACTAACAATGAAATCCGCATCACCTATGCTGACTGTTTGGCCTACTTCGAGTTTTAATATATCCATTAATCGAAGATCCAACCAAACTTGACCTAGGTCAGGGGGGCGTTTTACATAGATATTTTTAGATTCAGATCTAAGCTCAACCCCTCCCACAAGAGGGTAGTTCTGGTCGACTGCTTTTACTGAGGCTAATTGCAAATTATCTCCGGATGCCAACATAGAAGCGAATAAGACCATTTCAGTGCTTTTTAAATTAAGTTTCTGAATTTCCTCATAAGGTTCGTCTTCAATAAGATCGTTGGATTCAAATTTTAGATCACCGCCTAAAAATTCTTGTGTTTCAGCTAATAAAGCTTTTTCAAGCCTATCGGTAAATAAAGAGATGCTTGAGACAGTTGCTACTGCCAAGACCAAGGCAAAGAACATAATACTTAATTGGCCTGATTTAAGTTCACGCCAAAATAGTTTTAAAGAAAGTCCCAGAAGCATTTTTTAAGCGATTAACCCCTCGGATAGTTCAATTTGATTATCACATTTAGAAGCTAGGTTGGCGTCATGAGTGACTACAACCAAAGCATTTGAAGATTCTTCATTGACTTCAAAAAGAAGTTCTGAAATTTTTGCTCCAGTTTTATTATCGAGGTTACCGGTTGGTTCATCTGCAAAAAGAACTTTCGCATTGCAGGCAAAAGCTCTTGCTATAGCCACTCGCTGTTGCTCGCCTCCGGAAAGTTGTCTTGGATAATGTTTTAATCTATTTCCAAGACCTACCCTTGTTAGGTATTCGCTAGCCCTTGCTTCAGCATCTTTATCTAGATTAAGTTCAGAAGGCAGCATTACATTTTCTATTGCTGTCAGTCCTGGAAGAAGTTCAAAAGATTGGAAAACGAAAGCAACATTTTCCTTTCTTACTTTAGCTCGTTGGTCTTCACTAAGTTCATGCAGTGGTTGGTCATTTAAGAATATCTCGCCTGACGAAGGAGAGTCTAAGCCCGCTAAAAGGCCCAATAGAGTAGATTTACCAGAACCTGAAGGACCAACTACAGCCAGAGACTTTTCTTTTTCAAGTTCTAAGTTAATATCGTTTAGGATAATTAATTCCCCTTCCTCGGAAGGAACCTTTTTTGTTAAATTACGTGTTTTAATAATCATAAAACTGTTAATCAATGTGAAGAAATTTGTCTATTTCCAGAAGAAGTGCAATTTTATAGTAATTCTCTTCTTGTTACTGGGTTCTCAAAATATATTTTCAGATACTGAAAAGAAGATGCTTATCCTTGGAGATAGTTTAAGTGCCGGTTACGGTATTCCTTCAGAAAAACAATGGGTAAAACTGGTACAACAAAAACTAGATACTGATAGCAAAAAGCTCAAATTAATTAATGCAAGCTTATCTGGAGAGACTACCAAAGGCGGGCTTTCAAGGCTTCCTTCTCTTTTAAACGGTCTTTCCCCAGACTTTTTGTTTATAGAACTTGGTGCCAATGATGCACTGAGAGGTTATCCGCCTTCCAAAGTACGATCGAATTTAATAACAATGTGTGAGTTGGCTAAAGAAAAGGAGATCGCAATTATTATTATGCAAATCGTAGTAGCACCAAATTATGGAACTAAATATAAGGAAAGGCTTGTAAGAATTTATGAAGAAGTTGCAACTAAGTTTGACGCAAAACTAGTGCCTTCCATGCTTAATGAGGAAATAGTTTTAAATAAAGACTTGATGCTAACAGACGGTATTCATCCGAATGTTAATGGCCAGTATGTAATAGCTGACGATCTATACACTTGGATTTCAGAACTATAAAAAAAATTTCTAAAATTGTATTTATTGTTGAAACGAGTAGCATGCTTTCGTGGGAAGTATGGAAAACAAGCTAGACATAGCTAAAGATTGGTTACCCAGGTATACAGGTATGCCTTTGGATGAGTTCGGTCATCATATCTTATTAACCAATTTTTCGGATTACGTGGAAAATTTTGCCAATAAGTTTAATTCTGATATTTACGGAGAAAAAAAACCTATGCAGGCCTCTACGAACTCCGATGGTTTGACCATCATTAACTATGGCATAGGTTCTCCAAATGCAGCCACAATAATGGATTTGTTGGTGGCTTGTAATCCGAGTGGGGTACTGTTTTTGGGTAAATGCGGTGGTTTAAAGCAACGAAGCGAAATTGGCAACTTCATTCTACCCATAGCAGCTATAAGAGGTGAAGGAACAAGTAATGATTACTTTCCACCTGAAGTTCCAGCCTTGCCTTCATTTAAATTGCATAAGTTTGTCTCAGACAAGGTTATCGAAAGCGGTCAGGAATATAGAACAGGAGTAATTTTTACTACGAATAGGAGGGTTTGGGAGCACGATAAAGTTTTTTTAGAAAGGCTACAAAAATCCACTTGCATTGGAATAGATATGGAAACCTCAACAATTTTTATAGTTGGGCATTATAACGAGATCGCTCGGGGTGCTTTGCTCTTGGTATCTGATGTGCCTGTTACACCTGACGGGGTTAAAACTGAAGAATCAGATAAAGGCGTTACTGAAGAATGGTCTGACCTGCATTTGGAGATAGGCATAAATGCAATGACCGAAATCGGTAAAAGCGGAGAGCAAATCAGACACTTCAGGTATTAAAACGGTTTAATACTTCTCTCCATCTTCTCTTGGCTTAAAGAACTCTGCTAAATCATTAACACTTGGGGGTATTAATTCTTTTCTAGAAAGAATGTCTTCAAAGTGTGTTCTTAGATTATCATCCCAAGCAGGGTGGGGAAGTATATAGAAAACATTATCCTTTATTGCTTGAAAAACAATTTCTGCGATTTCATTGGGTTCTTTGCCTTGTTTAAGCAACAAATTAAATATTTCCGCTTGTGGTTCATTTACCACAGGTTCGCTCTTTTTCTTTAGATGAGAAGGTCTATTTCTTTCCGAATCCATGATATTTGTATTCACAAAACCCGGACACAATACAGAAGCTCCTATCTTAGAATCTCTAGCAATTAAATCTCTATTCAATCCCTCCGTTAAAGCTAAGGCTGCATGCTTGCTCACGCCATAGGTTCCAGCTCCAGATACAAGACCAGCTAAAGACACAGTAGTAACCACATGGCCTTCTTCTCCGTGTTCGATCATATGCGGAAGAAAAGCTTGAATGCCATAAAGAACACCATAAAGGTTAACTCCCATTACCCATTCCCAATCGCTTTTCTCTATTTCCCAGATAGCCTTATCTCCTGAATTAGCTCCGATTCCTGCGTTATTACAAAGGATATGAATATTCCCGTACTCTTCTTTAGCACGCGTAAAAAGTTCACCAACTGACTCTTCAATAAGTACATCGGCCTTTATGCCTACTACCCTATGCTGATATTGCCTTAGTTGTTCCACTGCTTTATCTAAGGCCTCTTCTTCTACATCTGCTAAAACTACCTGCATCTTCTCCTGAGCAAATTTTTCAGCTAGACCGAATCCTATGCCACTAGCAGCACCAGTCACCACAGCAGTTTTTCCTTCAAATTTTTTCATTAACCTTTTCCTTGTGATTTTCGTATTGTTGATATTTACTTCATAATCTTAGTCTTATAAAGCTCGCAAAGAAATGAAAAAACTTACTTTTATACTATTCACTTTTTTATTAATAAATATTTCAACAACAGGTTATCTTGTAGCAGACTCTAAAGTACCTTGGCCTGCAACAATAAGTATTCCCCAGCCAGTTCCAGATGATTGTATCTCTTCACCTCGAAAAGGTACCGTAGACCTAAAGTGTGAAGGTCTGATGTTTACACTGCATGTACCTGAGATTTGTTTAACTAAGGCCTGCGGTTTAATTGTGGATATACATGGCTTTAGGATGTCAGCTGACTTGCAGGATTATTATACGGATTTGGCTGAAAGAGGAGGAAATGAAGGTTATATAGTGATACAGCCTACTGCCAATAAATCTTCCTACGGAAGAAATTGGGAATACAGAGACGATAATGTATCTAAAGTTTTTTCTTTTATGAATCGAGTAAAGAAGGTATTTCATGTAATGGAAGAGAGGATTCATGTAACAGGATTTTCACAAGGATCTTGGATGACTTGGAGGTTTGTGTGTTATTACGCTGAACACTTAGGTTCAGTAGCTCCTATAGCGTTTGGAGCAGGCTATCCCAAAGATTATTTTAAACAACCATTGATGATAAACGTTTTTACAAATTGCTTTAAAGGAAAGCAAGTTGATGTTCTATATGCTCATGGAAAAAAAGATGCAGCAGTGCACTATATTGGAGCAATAAAGACGGTAAAAAAAATCCGTCAAGACTGGAATCTAGACAATGAGCAGATCTTACATAAAGACAAAGACTATCAAAGGACTCGATACATGAATTCCAAGGGAACAGTTGTAGAATTTATTAATTATAACTGGGCAAGAAAAGGATCTGATCCAGATGGACATTGTTTCCCTGGAGTTGGGAATTATTTAGGTTGTGGTAAAAATAACTCATTTCACTGGGGTGATGAGGTAGTAAAATTTTTTTTAGAGCACCCCAAAGAACCTTAAGTTAAAGGGTTAAGAGTATATTTAAAACACAACTCTTTAACATTAAAAAATATATTAGAGTTTTGTCTTTCTTTTTATTGGGTTAAAAGAAGTTTTATTAACAAAATGAAGATTTGGATTGTAATAGCTTTCTTATCCTTTTCACCTTTAGCTTCTAGCAAAGTTATAAACTTAATTTGCTTTAATGAAGGTCAAATACATAACGAAGACAAATCCTGGACAGTTGGTAAAAATAGGGTAGTCAAATTTACTCTGGGGGAGGCCTCTAAATTAGCAAAGATGTCTGCTAAGGGTTATCCATTAATAGAGTTTGACTTTAAAGTTACTGAAGACTTTTACTTAATTGGACAGTACAAGAGTCAGTTAAAAAAGGAATTAATACCTATCTTCAGTATTAATAGAAATACTTTGACAGTTGAAAAGGATTCCTTTTTTGCAAAACAACATCTAACCACAGAATTTAGGAAATGCTTAATAGAAGAATAATGTTAAAATTTTAATCAATGGGCTTATACGATAAATATATTCTTCCTAAACTATTGAATCGTTGTTGTAGCAATCCGCCTATGGAATACCAAAGAAAAAAAGTTGTTCCACTGGCCGAAGGAGATGTATTGGAAGTAGGGATTGGTTCAGGGCTTAATTTACCTTTCTACGAAAAATCTAAGATCAATAAACTTTGGGGTTTAGATCCTTCAGAAGAGTTAAACAAAATGGCAGCAGAAGTAGCTAAACAAGAAAAAATGGAAGTAGATTTTATAATTAGTGGCGCAGAAGAAATTCCTCTTCCCGATAATAAAGTAGACACAGTAGTCTTGACCTACACCATGTGCACTATCCCTGACGTGGATTTAGCAAATGAAGAAATTAAACGAGTTCTTAAACCTGAAGGAAAATTAATTTTTTGCGAGCACGGAATTTCTCCAGATGAGAATGTTTATAAATGGCAGAAACGGATCAATC
This sequence comes from SAR86 cluster bacterium REDSEA-S09_B4, assembly GCA_001628005.1. Taxonomy (GTDB): domain Bacteria; phylum Pseudomonadota; class Gammaproteobacteria; order Magnimaribacterales; family Magnimaribacteraceae; genus AEGEAN-183. The sequence continues at coordinate 56,935 of LUQU01000001.1, read as the reverse complement.
CCATATGGAAGAGAATTGCAGGGGGATGTAACCTACATAGAAATATTCCTGAAATAATAGAAAGCTCTGGTTTTAACATCGAAGAAATAGATACCATGTATCTACCTAGCACACCTAAATTTGCTGGCTATAACTATTGGGGCCTTGCCAGGCCTAATTCCTGAAGCTAGAGCACTATTTCTGCAACTTCTCTTAGTCTTTCTTTATCATGCGTAGAAATTAATAAAGAAGTCACAGGTGTGTCTCTCCAGGCTTCTACTCTTTCTTTAACTCTATCTTTGGGTCCCACCAAAGAGATTTCATCAGCAAACTGATTCGGTACAGCTAAAGCAGCTTCTGTCCTTTTTCCTGCTAAGAACAGTTCTTGAATTTTCTTGGCTTCATCCTCAAAACCCATTCTTCCCATTAGATCCGTATGAAAGTTCTTTTTAGCCGCTCCCATTCCACCGATATAGAGTGCCAAATTATTTTTTATGGGTATTAATCCTTTTTCTACATCATCACAAATATTGATTATCACGCCTGCTGAGATTTCAAAACCCTCCTTAGCATCCTTAATCTGATCCGCATAGACCTCTTGTCTATAGGGTGAATAATAGAGGGGCAACCAACCTTCAGCGATTTCAGCGGTCATGGTTACGTTCTTAGGTCCTTCAGCTCCCAAAAATATAGGTAAGTCTGATCTTAAAGGGTGAGTAATGGATTTTAATGATTTCCCTAGACCCCAACTCCCTTCACCCGAGTAAGGAAGAGGGTAATGTTCTCCATCATTGCTTACCGGCTCTTCTCTTTTTAATATTTTTTTAATAATACCAACGTATTCTCTAGTTCTTGATAGCGGTTTAGAAAAAGGCTGACCGTACCAACCTTCAACCACTTGCGGTCCAGAGACTCCTAAACCAAGGATAACCCTACCTTTGGTTAAATGATCTAATGTGATTGCTGCCATTGCAGTCGCTGCCGGTGTACGAGCTGATATTTGGGCTATTCCTGTTCCAAGTTTTATTCTTGATGTGTGGGCTCCAATCCAAGCTAAAGGAGTAAAAACATCCGAACCCCAGGATTCAGCACTCCAAATAGCGTCGTAACCTAGATTCTCTGCTTCCTTTGCAATTCCAATAATATCTTCTGGGGGTTGAGCTCCCCAATAACCCATTTGAATTCCTAGTTTTAAGTCTTTCATTTATTTACTCATTAGTTTACTTACTTCAATTTTAGTATGATGCGCTCTAATAAAACCAGATTTAATTATGGGTCAATTCGGATACTTACTTCCAGCTCTTGTATTTTTTGGAGTCTTTTTCTCCACAGGTAAAGATTTTTTAAAAGCCACAGCAGCAATCATGGTGGTAGTGACCCTGCAAGTTATTTACGAGAAATTTAAACGCGGTTCAGTAGAAAAAAAACTTTTTCTTACCTGGGTCGCGCTCGTGGTGTTTGGATCGGCTACCTTACTCTTTAGAGACCCTGCATTTTTGCAGTGGAAAGTAAGTATCATAAATTGGTTGTTTGCTAGTATTTTGATAGGGAATCAATTACTTAAAAGACCTCCCATTCTCAAAAGCTTTATGAAAATAGCCAGCCCAGAAGGCTTACCTAGAATTTCTGATAAAGCCTGGTTAGATATGACTTATCTTTGGGCTTTTGCTTTCTTTGCGATAGGAGTGGTCAATCTATATTTCATGTTTTACACAAGTTTAACCACCTGGGTTAATTTCAAACTTTTTGGTGTTTTAGGCATGATGTTCATCTTTGCTCTTTTGAATGCAATATACCTAAGCAGGTTTGTGACGAAAGAAGCAGGAAAATCAAGTTAAATAAGTATTTTTTCTTAAAAAGATTTGCAAACTAGAGCAAAATTAAGCATAGTTTGCAGTGAGATTTTTTAATCTGGTTTTACTGTACTTTAAAGGCAGTTATTACTAGTGATTTTAATTCATAACAGGGGGAGAAATGAAATTGAAATTCATTATTAACTTAGCGTTTATCTCTATATTCGGGTTTTCTTCATTAATGCTAACTGCGGAAGATGAAGACGAAGAAGACAGAGATAGAGGTGGTATTGAAGAAATAACAGTAACAGCTGAAAAACGTGTTTCAACTGTGTCTGATACTTCAATGTCTATAACAGCGTTTGATTCAAGCTTGATCGAAGACCTTGGTTTACAAGGTGCTAATGACTTGATGGATCAACTGCCTGCAACAACTCGAGACCCTTACGATGTAAGGATTCGTGGTGTTGGAAGGAACTTTAGAGCACTGGGTGGCGACCCAGGAGTTGCAACTTACTATAACGGTGTTTACTCACCCGACTTCGGAATTGCAGCATCTGAGAACTACTACTACGACGTAGAACGTATTGAGATACTTCGTGGACCTCAAGGTACTTTGTATGGCAGAAACTCTATTGGTGGTGCCATCAACTACATAACTAAAAAACCAAGCTTTGAAAACGGAGCTGAAGTCAGGGTGTTAGCGGGTGATTACAGCAACATTCAGTATTACGGAATGGTAACTGGACCGATAACAGATAAATTAGCTTTCAGAGCAACTACAGCAAAAATGGATAGAGACGGAACTCAAAAGAATGTGGCTGGTGGTCGTGATCTAAGAAGTTTAGATGATTACAATTCAGTTCTTACACTGCTTTATGTCCCCAATGATGACCTGGAATTTCAGATAAGAGCCAATGATCGTTTAGTTGACAACATTATTCCCTCTAGAGTTCTCCTAGATTCAGGAGCGGGTCCTCTTAGAGGTACACAAGATACCTCCAATATGGTTAGAGGCTTAAGACAGGCAACAGCCACTACTCCAGGTGCCATTCAATTCACTAACCCCAATACAGGTGAAGTGGGTTATGGCGCACCATTGAGACCTGGTGTTGATAACGCTTCTTGGCCCGGCAGATGGAACTCTTATTATGGTTCTACTCTAAACACATTAAATACATTCAATGTTGCGGTTAATGATGATGAAAACTGTTGGGACTTCCCTTATATTGATGGTTGCCAATCAAACCATCAATTTTTTGAACACGATGGAATACAAGCTCATGCAATTTGGCAATTAAGTGATACAACAGAAATTAAGTACATTTATGGCTTTGTAGATTTTAACTATACATTCAACATTGACTTAGATGGTACAACAGTTAGTTGGGATCAATGGGGAGTTACTGTTCTAGAAGATGTTCATATGAAAACCCATGAGTTAACAATCAATTGGCAAATAGGCGAGGATATTTTAATGACTTCTGGTTATTTCTATATGGATGAGAATAGACAACAAAACTACAGTATTCGAAATAATATTGCTGCTATAAAAAATCCTGCAAATTATGGAGCGTATGATGTACCTCAAGCCTTCTTAGGCGGAGTATCAACTTCGGCATTATTGGGTGCTATCAATACTTGTACTACCCCTCAAACAGGTTGGGTAGGATCTGGACCTGACTTTGCAACTATTTCCTGTCGTTGGGGTGGGGATGCTCTTGGAAGGGTATACAACCATATGAATGATGTAACCAATGATGCAACAGCTGTTTACACTCAAGGTACCTGGACAATAAATGATGAGTTCGCGCTTGTGGTAGGAGCAAGGTATGCTGAGGACAAAAAAGACTGGTTGGAAGTAAGAGGGGGTTATTCAGAATTATTTATTAATTTCTCAGGGGGCTGGGATTCAGTGATGGCCTTACAAGCAGGACAAGTTGGTCCTTATTATGAACTGTTAGGTTATGCACCTTGGACAGGAGCTGTATCAGAACTGACTCCACTAGCATATGCGAACCTCATAATGGGTAACGCCGTTTATACAGGTGATCCAAATCAACCAATTGCACCTGTATGTCCTCTGGAACAACAGGCAACATGCGACACTCCAATGAGATTAATGCAAGGTTGGCCTTTCGGCTATACCTCTAGAATACCTGGAAGTGATAAATGGAGTGATACAAATTACAGAGTTAACTTAGATTGGACACCAAACAGTGACCAACTAGTCTATTTTGGTATTACTACTGGATATCGTTCCGGTGGTGTGGCTTTAGGTTATTCCGGAGCTAGGGACGACCAAAGAGATGAATTTGGTATTCCCACAGGCGCTGGTTTAGAAGCTATCTCTTATGATAAAGAGACAGTAGAGTCCGTTGAACTTGGTTATAAAGGCATTCATAGGGATGATAAACTCCAATTATTCGCTTCGGTCTATCATTATGATTACGACGGCTATCAAGACGTAATTACTCAATTTGACCCTTTAAGAGGTGAAACTGCTGAATTCGCATCTAACGCGAATGGCATAACCAATGAAGGATTTGAAATGGAGTTCGTCTATCAAGCTACTGACAGGCTATCTTTATCGGGAAACATGAGTTACACAGAGACCAAGTACGGTGATGATTATTGGGTAATGACCACCGATGATCCTATGAATCCTCCACAGGTCTTTGGGGACTTTACTCAGGGCGTGGTAGGTAATTCAGGAACTGGATCAGATGTCAACGGTGATGGAGTAATCGATGCCAGTGACTTCCCTTATGCTGTGAACGTTAAGGGCAACTCCTTAAAGGGTATTCCCAAAGAGAAATTTACCCTAAGAGCCACTTATGAATACGAAAGTAGATGGGGGCCAGTATGGATCTGGTTGAACCACTCTTACACAGGCGACTTTTCTGCTTCCGGTGTTGAAAGAGCTCTTGATAGAGTGCCTTCTAGGGAGACTACTAACATCAGCTTCTCATGGTGGAGTGAGGATTACAAAACTGCTGTGAGAATGGCTGTTAACAATATTATGGACAATGACATGGTCTATAGTATTAGCACAACTACTTCTGGAGATAACTACAGTAAGTATGGTGGTGCTCTTTCACCAAGAACTATGTACGTAGATGTACGTTATAGGTTCTAAGTAATAGAAAATAGAAAAATAGGCTGGATTCTTCCAGCCTATTTTTTTTGTGTCATTTGCGTATACTAAAATAGACATGAAGCCTTTATCAATAGCTGCTATTCAGTTAAATCTTGCCCGAAAAGACAATTACACTTTGTTAGAAATTAAAGCAAGGGAAGCGGTATATAGATTTCCATGGCTTGAAATGTTGGTTTTCAGTGAACTAGCTGTTGGCGGAGCTGGTGCCAGCAATGCAACTTTTTTCCTTTCTGAGTATCTAGATAGACTCAAAGAGTTAGCTAAAGAATTAGATGTTTGGTTAATTCCAGGTTCTTTTTATGAGGAAACTGAAGAAGGTACTTTTAATACTACACCTGTTATAGATAACAAAGGCGATTTAGTAACAAAGTGCAGGAAACTCTATCCTTTTTTACCTTATGAAACCGGTGTGGCTCCGGGAGATGAAGTTTGTGTATTTGAAATCCCTGGATCAGGAAAGGTAGGTATCCATATTTGCTACGACTTATGGTTTCCTGAAACCAGTAGAGCTCTGGCATTAAAAGGAGCAGAAGTTATCCTTCATCCAAGTCTGACAGACACTTGCGATAGAGATGTTGAAAGGGCTATGGTTAAGGCTACAGCAGCTCAACAGCAGTGTTATTACATAGATGTGAATGCAGGTGGCCAACAAGGTGTCGGACTTTCTTTAATAGTTGGGCCAGATGGCGAGATTCTTCACGATGCTCTTGAAGGAGAAGAATTCATGCTAGTCGAAGTAGATTTCGATAGGGTTAGAAGATGTAGAAAGAGAGGGCTCAAAGGGTTGGGACAACCAATCAAAAGTTATAGAGATGATCCCAAACAGCATCTATCCAAAGTGTCAGATCCAGATTATTTAAATGAATTAGGAGATTTAGAGGTACCTGAAAAAGAAAAAACTCCATAATCTTTGCCCAAGTTAATATACTGTCTTTACAAAGGAGGTAAAGGTGAAGAAATTTTTTTACTTATTTTTTCTCTTGAGTTTGTTTGTTACTCAAGTTTATGCAGATAAAACAGATTTACCAAGAGGACCATTAGGAAAACCAGACCTTAATGGTGTTTGGCAAGTTCTTAACTCAGCTAATTACAATTTAGAAGCTCATTCAGCCAGTGCTGCACTAGCTATGATTGAGGGGCCCGTTGTACCCATTCCACATCCAAGTGTGGTCAGACTGGGTGCAGTAGGTTCTGTTCCCGCCGGGCTAGGGGTAGTTGAAGGTGGAACTATTCCATATAAGAAATGGGCTTTAAAACAAAGAGATAAAAATAAAAAAAACTGGCTCGATAATGACCCTGAAATTAAGTGTTATTTACCTGGTGTGCCAAGAGCTACCTATATGCATCTTCCTTTTCAGATTTTTCATAGTGAAAAAGCAATATTTTTTGCCTATGAGTATGCAGGGGCGGTGAGGAATATTTATCTAGAAGATCCAGGTCCAGCTCCTGTTGATTCTTGGATGGGCCAATCTTGGGGGTCTTGGGAAGGAGATACTTTTGTGATTGAGGCCTCTGGTTTCAACGGCCAAACTTGGTTGGACAGATCTGGTAATTTCCATAGTGAAGAGCTTAAAGTTACAGAAAGATACACACTAATGAACGCCCATACCATGAACTATGAGGCGACCATAGAAGATGAAAAGGTTTTCACCAGACCGTGGAAAATTAGCATGACCCTGTATAAAAGAGTAGGTAAAGATTCCCAATTACAACAATTTAAATGCGTAGAGTTTGTCGAAGAGCTTTTATATGGGCAATGGCGTGGTAATTAGGAAAACTATCTAAGGTAATAATTTGAAATATCTATTTACCATTTTTCTTATTTTTTCTGGTTTTATATTCTCTGAATCAAGAAACCCTTATGTAACTTGGTATGGCGACCCTGACTTACAGGGAGTCTGGACAAATGCGACTCTAACTACACTCGAAAGACCTCGTCACTTTAAAACTCTGGAAGTAAGTGTTGAAGAAGCAGAATCAGCTGCTAAAAGGGCTGCAGCAGAAAGCTTTGCTTACGACAATGAATATAAACAAGGAGAAACTCCCAGAACCGGTAGTGATGTCGGCGGTTACAACGCTGCTTGGATGGATCCAGGGGGTGAGTTATTTCAACTATTTGGAAAGCATCGTACGTCAATTATTGCTTTTCCAAAAAATGGAAAATTACCTTGGGATCGGAACAAAGCAGATAAGTTTTTTCAAAAAATGAGAAAAGACAGATCTAGGAGAAAAGATCATCCTGAGTTAAGGGGCGTGGGTGAAAGATGTGTGGTGGGATTCGGTTCCAGTGGCGGGCCTCCTATGATGAATGTTTTGTATAACAATCATTACCAAATCGTACAATCGCCCGGGTACGTTATGATCATGGCTGAAATGGTTCATGATGCTCGAATTATAAGGTTGGGAGGAACTCATCCACCGAAGAATGTAACCCCTTGGCTAGGTGACTCCATAGGTCACTGGGATGGCAATACTTTGGTGGTGGAAACTAAAAATTTTAATCCTCAGCATACTTTCAGAGGGGGACTGAGGCACTTTTTTGCAATTTCACCAAAAGCTATTATTACTGAAAGGTTTACTAGAATTTCTAAAGATCAAATTTTATATAGATTTTATGTAGATGATCCTGATATTTACAGTCAAGTGTGGGCAGGGGAAATGCCCTTAAGGGCCATAGATAAAAAAATTTATGAATACGCATGCCATGAAGGCAATTACTCAATGGCTAATATTTTAGCTGGAGCAAGAGAAGAGGAGAAAAGAAGATGAAAAATTTGAGTAAAATTTTGTTGTTCACTTTGGTTTCTAATTTTACTTGTCTTTCAGCAGCAGAAGAGGATAAGAAAACTTGGTTTGGAGACCCCGATCTTCAAGGTGTGTGGACTAATGCCAGTCTCACTACACTAGAAAGACCGGATGAATATGAAAGTTTGTTGGTAACTGAGGAAGAAGCCAACAGGGCGGCTACTTTTTCTGCTGAATTCACTGACGCAATAGATAATCCTTATGAAGAAGGCGAAACGCCTAAGGCAGGAGAAAATGTTGGTGGTTACAACACTGCTTGGATGGATCCTGGAACAAAACTATTTAAGATAAATGGCGAGTACAGAAGCTCAATTCTAATTTACCCTGAAAATGGAAAACTTCCTAGGAAGTGGGTTAGATGGGGTATAGAGGCACCTAGTATCTATCGCATGTTTACACAAGCAAATCATCCTGAAGAGAGAAGTTTAGGAGAGAGGTGCATAGTCGGTTTTGGTTCTACTGGAGGCCCTCCAATGTTGAATGTTTTATACAACAATCATTACCAAATTGTTCAATCACCAGGGTATGTGATGATTCTGGTTGAAATGAATCACGATGCTCGAATTATCCGCATAAAAGGTAACCGTCTTCCAGATCATATAAAACCTTGGCTGGGAGATTCTGTAGGGCATTGGGAAGGGAATACCTTAGTGGTAAAAACTAAGAATCATCATTTACAGCAACGATTTAGAGCAGCAATACGTCACCAAATCCTTATAACTGAGAACGCTGAAGTGACAGAAAGGTTTACTAGAACTTCTGAAGATGAGATTCTTTACGAATTCAGCGTTGATGATGACGTGGCTTATAGGGATGTTTGGAAAGGTGAAATGCCATTAAGAAGGGCCGAAGGTAAAATATATGAATACGCTTGCCACGAGGGTAATTATGCCATGGCAAATATTCTAGCCGGTGCAAGAGAAGAGGAAAGGAGAAACCAATGAAAATAAATCTAAAAAGTGTCTTGTGTTTAAGTTTTGCAATGTTGAGCTTTCAAATAAATGGGCACCATGCGTTTACAGCTGAATTTGATCCAAATGCGCCTATTAACATTACCGGAAAAGTAGTGAAGGTAGAATGGATAAACCCCCATGCTTGGGTACATGTTGAAGTAGAAGATGAAGACGGAAAGACTGTCTGGATGGTTGAAGGCGGCACTCCCAATACTCTTATTAGAAATGGTATTACTAAAACAACCTTAGTACCCGGTACTGTGATTATAGTTAGGGGATATCAGAGCAAAGGAGGGTTGTGTTTACCTATATGCATAGCTAATGGCAGGGACGTAACTTTTCCTGATGGAAGCAAAGTATTTATGGGTTCTTCTGGTACTGGCGCCCCTAGAGATGGAGCTGATCCAAGGGAACCCAAAAGAAAATAATTCCCTTATTGCCTAGGACTCAGAAATGAAAAAAATCTGCTTATCTGTTTTAGCTGTAGCGTTTTCATTTCAATTATTGGCTTCTGAAGAAGACTCCGAAGTTCATGATCTTATGGCTTATGTTTTAGACCCTGCTGCTGAAGCAATTTGGGATTCAGCTGGTTTTGTTATTACTGAAGAAGGTGAAACCAATTTAGCTCCAACAAATCAAGAAGGGTGGGATAAAGTCAAATACGGTGCAAAAGTTATTTCTGAAAGCTCTTATCTTCTCTCGATGCCTGAAAGGGCAGTTGATCAGGCCCAGTGGGTTGCTTTATCCATGGCTTTAAAAGGAATGGGAGAAAAAGCTTTTACAGCTGCTGAAAATGAGGACTCTGAAGCTCTTTTTGAAATAGGAGCTGAGCTCTATCAAATTTGTGTAGCCTGCCATCAAATTTACTGGATTAAATAAAGCTAATACTTAATTTTAAAAGATGTTGGAGATTGCTATATGGCTATCAGAGACTAAGTGGAGTATAGCTTTGCTTGAGTCTCTTTATATGTATCCCTGGATTGAATCGGCACATGTTCTCTCGATATGTTTTTTTATTGGAATCCTTTTATTTGTAGACCTTCGATTAATGGGGGTCGCGTTTACTAAATTACCTATATCTGAAATGAACAAGAAGGTCTTACCTTGGTCCTTGTTTGGTTTTGGTTTAATGACGCTGACTGGTTTTCTACTTTTTTACGCTATTCCCGTGAGGAGTTATCAAAATATATTTTTTAGATTCAAAGTAATCTTAATTCTATTTGCCGGTCTTAATGCTTTCTTGTTTCATAGGCAGATGAAGCGAGAAGGCAGGAACTGGGATGAAGGAAAGAGCATTCCTAAAAGTGTGCACCTTAAAGCAGCAGCTTCTTTAGTTATTTGGTCTGGAGTTATTATTTCAGGACGAATGATTGCTTACAATTGGTTCGATTGTGACAGACAGCCTCAGCCTGAGTGGGTAAATTGGGCAGCCGGTTGTATTGTTGATCTGAATCAGATGGGGGGTCTTGATGGAATCTGAAAGACTATTCAATTTTTTTGATCAGCTAGAACAATCTTTTATTGGAGAGGCTATCAGGAATTCAATTTGGATGTTTCCTGTAATAGAAGCATTTCATCTAATTGGCTTAGCAATACTGGGAGGGTCAATTTTAGTTGGTGATTTAAGGCTTCTAGGCTTATTACTCTCTACTAAACCAATTAATTATGTAATAGGCCAAACGACTTTAATTCTTAAATTAGGTCTAATTATATTAGTGTCTACAGGAATACCTCTTTTTCTTAGTGAAGCAATAAAATGTTATTACAGCAGAGCTTTCTGGATAAAGATGAGCGCACTGTTAATTGGCTTAGTATTCTTATTTTTTATTCGAAACCCAATGGGCTTATCAGCAGTCGAAGGGAATGCCAAACTAAAACTTATAGGTTTTACATCTATATCTATATGGGCAATAGTTGCAGGCTCAGGACGTTGGATAGGTTTTTCATAGGAAAAAATGATTAACTGGGGCATTTTTGGAACAGGGATGATAGCCAGAGCATTGGCTGTTTCCTTCCGAGATAGTCAAGGTTCAAACTTAAAAGCTGTAGCCAGTAGATCAATTGAAACGGCTAAAAAATTTGCAGAAAAATATAATTGTCTAGCAATAGAAGGCTATGAAAACCTACTTAATATCGATGATCTAGATGCTATTTATGTAGCTACACCCCATGATTCACATTTTGATCTAGCTTTGGCTTCAATTGAAGCAAAGAAATCAGTACTTTGTGAAAAGCCAATGACCATTAATTCAACGGAGGCAATGGTTCTTATAGATGCAGCCAGAAACCATGGAGTTTTGTTGATGGAGGCATTTATGTACCGAACTCATCCGCAGACGGACAAGATTCGTGAACTAGTGGAAACAGAATTTTATGATAAGCCTTTAACTATTGAAGCTTCTTTTGGTTTTTCTGCTGAAGTTCCTAAGGAACATCGATTGGTAAATCCTGAACTTGGGGGTGGATCAATAATGGATATAGGTTGTTATCCAATGTCTATGTCTAGAATGGTGGTAGGTGCCCAAATTGGCAAGCCTTTTGCAAATCCAATTAATATTGAAGCAAAGGGAGAATTGTCATCAAGAAACATAGACTTAAATGCAGAAGCTGAATTGGAGTTTATTAATGGTTCTAAGGCTCTAATAAGTTCAGCAATTAATAAGACAATGGAAAATTCTGTTCTTATTTTTGATGAAGAAAAATCCTTATTTATTTCAGAGCCCTGGCAGTGTGGCGAACAAAACAACAGACAATCTAATATTATTTTTAAAAAGGAAGGGAAAGAGGATCTGGTCATAGAATTTAAAGAGGACAAAGGGGTTTTTACTCATGAAATAGATCACTTTGTAGATCTTCTTAACAAAAAAGAAACACAGTCAAAGAAGATATCTCATGCAGATAGTCATGGAAATATGATTTGGTTAGATGCTTGGAGAAAGAAGGTTGGTGTTTATTACTCTGCTGATAACGCTGAGAATAGAGAATTCTCACTTTTAGGTAAGTCGGCATTTAAACAGAGAGGGACTATTCCTTCTGCGAAGATTAAAGGTCTTGATAAAGAGCTATCCCGGGTGGTTTTTGGCTGTGATAACCAATCAGGAAGTGATCACGCTTTTGCTATGTTTGATCATTACTTCTCTTTAGGAGGAAATACATTTGATACGGCCTATATATATAACAATGGTAAGAGTGATGTTTACTTGGGAAGGTGGATGAATCATCGAGGTTTAAGAGATCAAGTAGTAGTGCTAGGAAAAGGAGCACATACTCCAGATTGCTATCCTCATTTAATTAGACCGCAGCTAGAAGAATCCTTAGATAGACTTAAAACAGACCATTTGGATCTTTATTGTTTGCATCGAGATAATTTAGAGGTGCCAGTTAGTGAATTTATAGATGCTTTAAACGAATTAAAAGAAGAGGGCTTAATAAGTTTAATGGGAGCCTCTAACTGGTCACTCTCTAGATTTTCAGAATCGATCACTTATGCTGAAGCATCAGGTAAAGATGCTTTTAGTCTGTTAAGTAATAATTTCAGTTTGGCTAGGATGTTAGAACCTGTGTGGCCTGGTTGTGAAAGTTGTTCTGAAGATGATTTCACGGACTTTTTAAAAGAAAAGCAAATTGCAATATTCCCTTGGTCAAGCCAAGCCAGAGGATTCTTTCTTGAACAGCAAGAATTTGAAGGGTCTTTACATATTGCAAATCCTAATGAACATGAGCAAAACAGAGTTTGGTCAAGTGCAGATAATCTTGAGAGAAGAAAAAGGTGTTTTTCTTTAGCTAAAGAAAAAAGAATTGAACCGATTGAGCTCGCACTAGCTTTTGTATTGAATCAAGATTTTCCTTCCTTTCCTCTAATAGGACCAAGAAATTTCTTTGAAACCAGGAGCTCTCTTAAAGCCCTAGAAGTAAAATTAAGTAAAGATGAAAGGGATTGGATAGATCTTAAAAATTAATTAATACAGTAATTTTATAAATTGAACATATATAGCTTTAGATAACTAAAGGATACACAAAAATTACACTTTCAATTTTGCTTGGAAATTTCAAAAAAATTGTTACTCTATGTACAAGTTGTTCTGTATTTGATTTGATACAAGGGGGATCAAATAGCAGGTATCGTTATTACCCTTCAAAGGAGGTGGTCCAAATTAGTATTTATTTATTAGCAGGAATTACAGGAGGTGCCTTCTGACACGGGGTAACCCCGGTTCCGGCTACCAAACATTTATAGATTGGTAGTTTAGAAGACAGTTGAGATACTTCTTCTAAAAGAGCCCCGCTTAGAGCGGGGCTTTTTTATTTAATATAATGAGATTTTTAGGACAAGAGGTAAAATAAGGAGCTCTTTAAAAATGAAAACAAAATTAATTATAGGTGGTGTGGCCATCTTAGTAGTTGGGGCAGCGATTGGTGCCTGGGCCACGTATTCTTTTGCACAAAATTTGATTATGGAAAATCTTCCTATAGGTACAGCGAGTTTAGACGAAAAGGATTCCTATATTAAAGCAGCCCCCGACTTGAACCCACTGCAACCCAAACAACTTAAAGTCCCTTCAAGTAAAGCTAAGAATGTAATCCTTCTTATAGGCGATGGCATGAGTATCAGTCAGATTTCTGCTTATAGGTTGATTAACGGAGGTCCTAATTCAAGAATCTCAGTAGATAAATTTCCCTATTCAGGAATTGTTTTGACTCATTCTGAAAACGGTATAGTTACAGATTCAGCTTCATCAGCTACGGCATACAGCACGGGTTTTAAAACGAACAATACTTATCTTGGGTTGGATGCAAATAAAAATACTCTAGAGAATTTAACTGAAACACTTGATCGATCTGGCTACATCAGCTCATTGTTAGCCACTTCTGAAATAACACACGCTACTCCAGCTGCTTTCGTAGCTCACGTGGATCTTAGGTGGAAAACAGATGAAATAAGCTCTCAAATGGTGGACTCTAATATCGTAACTTTTTTGGGCGGAGGAAGGCATTTTTTCTTACCTGAAGAGATGGGGGGAAAGAGAGAAGACGGTAGAAATTTACTTCAAGAGGTCAGTGACTCTCATGTTTTACTAAAAACAAAAGAAGAAATGACTAACTTTGATCTTAATTTACCGGGCAGGGTTTTTGGTCTCTTTGCAGATGAGCATATTAGAAATATAGAAACTCCTGATAATCATGTTTTTGAGCCTTCACTAACAGATATGCTTGAGTTTTCTGTTAATCGTTCAGATTACTTTATTGATAATGGGTGTGCGGGGTTCTTCATTATGGCTGAAGGTTCGCAAGTGGACTGGGCTGGTCATGTTAATAGCTTGGACTATTTAAATAACGAAATGCAAGATTTTGATTCCGCCGTGGATTGGGCTCTAAATTACGCCATTGAAAACAGTGATACGTTAGTAGTAGTCACAGCCGATCATGAAACCGGAGGACTTTTAATTGAACCAGCAAATCCAGTTGACTACTCAGGAGACAAGGTAAAGTTTTC
>LUQU01000001.1:0-42702 GCA_001628005.1 SAR86 cluster bacterium REDSEA-S09_B4 | reverse complement strand
ATTCAGGTAGCTGTATCAACTAATAGAAGTTAAATAATTAGGTAATAAGTTTTAGAGAGTAAAAATGAACAAAAGAAAATTTTGGGGTTGGGGATTTGCCGATCAGATATTAAGTAAAGAAGAAGAAGCGGGAGTAGAGAACAGAATTGCACAAAACTTTGGTCTTAGCGAAATAGACGCACTGCCAATTCCTATCGCAGAAGAAATTGATTTGAATAAACCAAGGGTGCAAATACCTGACACTTTAAAGGATATTCTTTCTGATGATCATCTTGAAAGACTTAATCATGCCTACGGGAAATCTTTTCCAGATGTTGCCAGAGCCATGTTGGGTCAGTTCCCTAATCCCCCGGATTTAATAGCATTCCCAAAAAACCAAGAAGACGTAGTTAATGCTCTTGACTGGGCTGATAAAAATAACATAGCAGTCATCCCTTATGGGGGTGGATCAAGTGTTTGTGGAGGAGTGGAGACGGATGTGGATGATTCTTATTCAGGAGTTATTTCTCTTGATTTAAGAAATCTGAACCAAGTCTTAGAAATTGATAAAGAAAGCAGGGCAGCAAGAATACAAGCAGGAATATTTGGACCTGCTTTAGAAGAAGAGCTAAAGAAATCTAATCTTACTCTTAGACATTTCCCCCAAAGTTTTGAACATTCGACTTTAGGTGGGTGGATCGCAACCAGATCAGGTGGGCATTTTGCAACCCTATACACACATATAGATGACTTTGTTGAGTCAACTACTATGGTCACTCCTTCTGGGGTTATAGAATCCAGAAGACTTCCTGGATCAGGGGCAGGACCAAGCCCTGATCGAATGGTTATAGGTTCAGAGGGCATATTAGGTGTAATTACTGAGGCTTGGATGAGGTTACAGGAAAGGCCTAATTATAGAGCCTCCTGTCCAGTTTTATTCGATGATTATGATAGAGCTTTGAAAGCTACAAGATTAATTAGCCAGTCTGCTTTATTTCCTGCCAATTGCAGACTGCTTGATGCAAATGAAGCTCTTTTTAATGGTGCCGGAGACGGATCTAAACATTTATTAATTCTTTCCTTTGAATCAGCTGATCACGAGATGGACTTTTGGTTAAAAAGATCGTTAGAGATAGCTTCTGATGTTGGTGGAGAATATGAACTTCCTCAGGAAAAGAAAGCTGATGCTCATAAATCTGGAGCTTCTGGTACATGGAGGAATAGCTTTATAAGGGCGCCTTACTACAGAGAGGCATCAGTTAGGAGAGGTATTATTCAGGATACTTTTGAAACTTCTATAACTTGGGATAAAGGATTTGATTTTATTGAAACTTTGAAAGAAAAAGCTTCAAAGGCGATAAAAGAAATTTCGGGTAAAGAATCCACAGTAACTTGTCGTTTAACACACACTTACCCTGATGGATTAGCTCCGTATTTTTCATATACAGCATACGCAACACCTTCCACAATGATTGATGTTTGGAAAGAGATTAAGTTGGCTACTAATGAAATATGCATTCAAGAGGGTGGTACAGTCACTCATCACCATGCTGTGGGAAGAGACCATCGTGTTAAAGGGTATGACCTGCAGCGACCAGAAGGATTTAAGGATATGTTAGTTTCCGCGAAAGAGGGTGTAGATCCCAGATCAATAATGAATCCTGGAGTGCTGATAGACCCTAAAGGAAAAAAATATAAGCACTGGATGGAAGATTAAGCTTAAATGCAAAAAAGGTACCTTTCTGTCATAATTTAAGAAATTTGGAGGCTCACCATGGAAAAACAAGCTACTTTTTCAGAAATGAAAAATGGAACTGCAGAGGATTACGCAATTATAGGAGAACATGGATCTAAGTTCGCTAGTGAATTACCTAATAGAATATTAGCCCACCTTGATCTTTTAAGAGGCGATACAGGAGGATTTGCTGTTGATAGGTTTACTCACAGTATACAAACTGCTACCAGAGCGCACAGAGACGGTAAGGATGAAGAGTATGTCGTTTGCGCCTTATTGCACGACATCGGAGACACCATTGCTTCTGCCAATCATGCTGATTTGGCAGCGACTATGCTGGAACCTTTTGTTTCTGAAAAGAATTATTGGATTGTCAAACATCATGGGATTTTTCAAGGGTATTATTTTTTTGAACACCTAGGGCTCGATAAAAATATGAGAGACCAGTTCAAGGGGCATGAATTCTGGAATGATTGCGCAGAATTTTGTTCTAAATATGACCAAAACTCTTTTGATCCTGAATATGAGAATATGGATATAAAGGAATTTATACCTATGGTCCATAATGTGTTTGCTAAACCCAGAAATTCAATCTATAAGAAAAGAGATTATTAAACTTACCATATTTGATGGATAAGATTGATGCTCTTGTCAAAGAACTTACTTTAGAAGAAAAGGTTTCAATTCTTTCAGGCTCAGATGCCTGGCACACTACACCTGTAGAAAGACTGTCTATACCTAGGGTCAAAATGACCGATGGTCCTAATGGAGCTAGAGGAGATGGGGTTAGTAAAGTATCCTCGGCTTGTTATCCTAATGGATCCGCTATTGCCTCAACCTGGGATGCAGAGCTTGTAGAGGCGTTAGGTCAGTCTTTAGGTAGGGAAGCCAAAAGTAAAGACGCCGATGTCTTGCTTGGCCCAACAATTAATATTCATAGACATCCATTGGGCGGAAGGCATTTTGAGTGTTACTCAGAAGACCCTTACTTAACTGGTGCTGTCACAGTTGCCTATGTCAAAGGAGTTCAATCAGAAAGCGTTGCAGCTTGCGTAAAGCATTTTGTTGGCAACGATACTGAATATCAGAGGCACACTGTAAGTTCCAACATAAAACCCAGGGCTCTTAGAGAGATTTACTTACTCCCATTTGAAATGGGAGTAAAGCAAGGAGGAGCTTTAAGTGTTATGTCTGCTTACAATCAACTTAATAATATTTATTGCTCTTCTCATGAAGAGCTTTTAATCAATATTTTAAAAGAAGAGTGGAACTTTCCTGGCTATGTCGTAAGCGATTGGGGAGCGGCTTTACAGACTATAGAGAATGCCAACGGCGGTTTAGATTGTGAAATGCCGGGACCCGCAAAAACTTGGGGTGAAAACCTAGTAAAAGCTGTAAAAGACAATAAAGTTGAGGATGTACTTATAGACGATAAAGTAAAGAGAATTTTAAGGATTGCTGAATTTACTGGCCGTTTAGATAATCCAGAAGAAAAACCCGAAGTATCTAATAATTTAGAAGAAGATAGAAAGTTGATTAAAAAGGCTGCTGCTGAATCAATGGTGCTTCTTAAAAATCAAAATGTTTTACCTTTCAGAAAATCAGAGATAAATAGTCTAGCTGTTATCGGTCCCAATGCAGAAAAGGGACAATTTATTGGTGGAGGAAGTGCGACTGTTAAACCCCATTATGTAGTTCATCCCTTAGAAGGATTAACTGAAAATCTAAAAGAAAGTGTTGAGGTTAAATATGCAAAAGGCTGCCATACCCATAAATTCCTTCCAGCATTAGAAAAAGATTTAATAAGCTGTCCAAAGACTGGAGAATCAGGTTTCTTAGTAGAATTTTATAAAGGGGAAGATCTTGCAGGAGACGTATTAGAGTCCTCCGTAATGAGAGGAGGTAGGTTTTGGGCTCTTACTGGATTCGGTATAGATATCGCTTCAAAAATGGAAACACCTTCGCTATCTGTTCGGTTTAGAGCAACCTTATCCCCTAAAATTTCTGGTGATCATATGTTTGAGTTAGTAAGCATTGGTCCTGCAAGATTAAAAGTTAATGGAGAACAGATAGTTGATAACTGGACTTCTCAAGAACCAGGAGACGCCTTTTTCTCATACGGTAGTGCGCCACGTAGGTCCTCTATCAACTTAGAAGAGGGTAAAGACTACCTTTTAGAAATAGAATATAAATGGCAAGGACGATTCCCTGCTGTCCAGATTGGAATGCTCCCACCTGATGAAGAAGATTTGATGGAAAGTGCGGTTTCTTTAGCGAAAGCAAGTGACGCTGTCGTATTAGTTGTCGGAACAAATTCTGATTGGGAAACTGAGGGAAATGATAGGTCTGAACTCGGACTTCCTGGAGATCAAGATAGTTTGATTAATAAAGTGGTAGAAGCAAATCCAAACACAGTTGTCGTTATTAATACAGGATCACCGATAAGCATGCCTTGGATTAAAGATACTAAAGCAATATTACAGAGTTGGTTTCCTGGGCAGGAGTTTGGAAATGCCCTGTATGATATTTTATTTGGAGAAACCAACCCTTCTGGGAAATTACCAACTACTTTTCCTATGAAGTTAGATGATACTCCAGCCTTCGGTCATTACCCTGGAGAGAATTTACAAATGGATTACCTAGAAGATATTTATGTCGGGTATCGTTGGTACGAAAAGAAAAAAATAAAACCCCTGTTTCCCTTTGGCTTTGGTCTCTCTTACACTAATTTTCAATATTCCAACTTAAGGATAATTCCTCCTAAAAAAGAAGACTCAGCCATAGCCTTTTCTTTCAGTGTAAGTAATACAGGTGATACTCAAGGAAAAGAGATAGTTCAATGTTATGTAAGTGTTCAAAACTCTAGTATTGAAAGGGCGCCTAAGGAACTTAAAAGGTTCTCTAAGGTTGATTTAAATGCGGGAGAATCAAAAGAGCTTATTTTTGAGTTAAATGAAAGGGACCTTTCAAACTGGAATGAAGACGAAAAGAGCTGGTCAGTCGAGCCTGCTGAATACAAAATCTTTGTAGGAGGCTCTTCTGAAGAAACTCCTTTGGAAGCCTCAGCTTGGTTAGGTTAATCTCTATTTAGCAGTTAAACCGCCATCAACTATAAATTCAGTACCTGTGATAAAGGAACTGTCATCTGAGGCGAGGAACACAGCGGTTTGAGCAATTTCTTCGGGCTTTCCAAATCTTCCTAAAGGATGAAGCTCAGAAACTTGAGCTCTGGCTTCATTATCTCCAGATCCTGTTTCTTCCATAATAGTATTCACAACTTGTGATCCCATTTTAGTATCTATAACCCCAGGGTGAATGCTATTAACCCTAATGTTATATTCAAGAGACGCGCATTCTAAAGCAGTACTTTTTGTAAATAGCCTCACAGCACCTTTAGTAGCACTATAAGCCCCGTGGTTAGGGCTTCCCACTAAACCTGCAACAGAAGATAAGTTAATAATTGAACCACTTGATTCCCTTTCCATAGACCTTTTTTTAATTTCTGGAATAGCCGCTTTAGTGCCTAAGAAAACCCCCTCTACATTAACTGAAAACATCTGCTTCCATTCTTCGAGTGAAGTTTCTTCTATAGTTTTTGGAAAATAAATTCCTGCATTGTTTACTAGGATATCTAGACCACCGTAAGTCTCAGAGCAATAAGAAACTGTCTTATTCCATTCAGCTTCAATAGTTACATCATGCAATATGAAACTGGCATCGTATCCCTTGTCAGTTAACTCTGAAGCTGTATTTTCTCCTTCCTCTAATAAGTCACTTATGACTACTTTCGCTCCTGCAGCGCACATGGCTTCAGAGATAGCTCCACCAATTCCTCTAGCTCCTCCAGAGATCAGTGCAATCTTGTCTGTAAGATCAGTCAAAGTTAAACCTTCTTAGGTGCTCCTTTTTCGGACACCTCATCATCATGATGTTTCTTGGCTTCAAGCAATTCCGGCATTAACTTATCAAGTTGTTCAACCGTCCAAAGATTGTCAGTTGTAAAGGACTTAATGACAGCCGGTTGTTGCATGATCCCAATAATTCCTGCTTGCGAATGAATGATTTGAGAAGTTACATCGTTAGCAGCTTCAGAACATAACCAAGTCACTACCGGTGCTATTTGTTCTGGCCCTTGAGTCCAGTCATTCTCATCATACTTTCTGCCAGCAGCTTCTATTAAGTCGATAGTAAGTCTAGTAGCTGCTCCTGGAGATATGGTATTCACCGTGCATTTGTACTTAGCAACCTCTAAAGCTAATGATCTGGTAAAGCCAGCTATGCCTGCTTTAGCAGCTCCATAATTAGTCTGTCCGAAATTCCCAAATAAACCAGACACTGAAGACATATTCAAAATTCTACAGTTCAATCTATTTTCATCTCGGATATACCTTACAAAAGGGCGAGTGCAGTTGTAATGTCCTTTTAGGTGCACTTCCATGATTCCATCCCATTCACTTTCTTCCATGTTGTATAAAGTTTTATCTCTCAGGATTCCTGCATTATTTACCAAAATATCCATTGCACCAAAAGTGTCCATACAGGTTTGAAATATCCCCTGTCCTCCTTCAACCGTGCCAACGGTATCATAGTTAGCTGAAGCTTCTCCTCCTAAGTCATTGATTTCTTTAACAACATCATCTGCAACTTTGCCCCCTCCAGTACCATCTCGATCTCCACCTAAATCATTTACTACAACTTTTGCACCTTCCTTAGCGAAGCTCAGACAGATTTCTCTACCAATACCTCTACCGGCTCCTGTAACAACAGCTATTTTTCCGTTTAATACACCCATAGTTTCTCCATGTTTAATCTCTTTATTCTATCTATTTATTACAAAATAATAAAAAAAGACATCTTGGTATATTTAGATTTATCAATCACAATATAGTCAACAAGGAAGGACTTTGGTAGATTCACAAGTAAGAGCTGAAAGAGCAACAATAGCAACTCAATTTTTCTATGGGTTTGGATCCATTTCGGTTGGTATCAAAAATAACCTCTTAGGTACCTTCCTTCTTATTTATTACAACCAAGCTTTAGGTCTTGATGCTAAATTAGCTTCTGTAGCTTTATTTATTGCGTTAGTTTTTGATGCTATTTCTGATCCTTTAATTGGAATATGGTCAGATCGAACAAAAACCAGATGGGGAAGAAGGCATCCTTTCATGTACTTCTCAATTATTCCTTTCGCTTTATCTTATTATTTTATTTTGAGCGATCCGGGAGATATAAGCCAAAACGATCTTTTTTGGAGATTAGTCTTTTGGTTAATAGTACTGAGAATGTGTATGACTTTATTTGAAGTGCCTAGAGGTGCTTTAGCTCCTGAGTTATCCAAAGACTATGATCAGAGAAATAACCTTGCTGCTCTAGCTATGATATTCGGATGGATAGGGGGAGCGGGTATTGATTCTATTGCAAGAGCATTTTGGTTAGATTCCTTTGTTGATATAGACGGCTATCAATCTTTAGCATTTTGGGGCGGGATTGGAATATTTATTGGAGCAGCCGTTAGTTGCATCGGTACGCATAAAAATATTCCAGATTTGTATGAACCAAAACCAAGATCTACAGACCTTGGCCTAATGCTTCGTGAAGCAATAGAAACTTTATCAAATCGTGCTTGGTTAGTTTTATTTCTAGCTGGTTGCTTCTACTCTTTGCTAATCGGTTTGGAAACTGGCGTAGGAACCTACTACAACGAATACTTTTGGCAATGGAAGCCAGTAGATATAGCCCTTTTTCCACTTTTAGCCATTGTTGGTGTTGCAACATTAGTAGTTTGCGCACCATTAATAGCAAAAGGAAGAAGTAAGAAAAAAATAGCTGTTGGGGTATTCATCTTTACCATAATCGTAGGCCCTTTGCCTGTAGCTTTAAGGTTAGTGGATGTCTATTATGGAACAAATATTATTCCTGGTAACGGTTCAGATCCTCTTTGGTATATTTTGGCTATACATCAGACTGCGATGGCTGCGCTAGGAGCTTTAGGGTTCGTTTTTATTTCCTCAATGTCAATGGATATTGTTGAACAAGTAGAAAAAAATACTGACAGGAGAGAAGAAGGTCTTCTAGGTACAATTAACGCTTTTATTCATAAGTTAGTAGGTGCTGGAGGAGTTCTCATTGCTGGACTTATTATTAGCTATACAGGATTTGATAATCCAAATGTACTGGAAGCTGAAAAGTATGGAGGAGACATTATTAACAATTTTGCTTTAATTCATTTAATAATAGGTATCACGCTGCCCTTTATTTCGACATTACTAGTCCTCTTGTACGACATAGATAGATCCAAACACAATACCCATGTTTCTGACTTAGGTTATGTAGAAGAAGATTAATGTTTCTTTTCCCCTTTTCCGACGACAACCCAACTAAAAATAAACCCTTAATTACTTACTGCTTAATTGGTATATGTTGTTTTATCTTTTTATGGCAATTCACTTTACCTCCAGGTCTATTCAGGTCAGCCGTTTATAATTTTGGTGTTGTACCTGCTTCACTCTTGGGATCAAAAGAGGGGTACTTACCTGCAACCATAACGATCTTTACTTCCATGTTTATGCATGGAGGATGGCTCCATCTGATTGGGAATATGGTCTTTCTCTGGATCTTTGGAGATAACGTCGAGGATTCTATGGGAAGAGTTAAATTTATAATTTTCTATTTGCTAGCAGGAATAGCGGCCGCTTACACCCAAGCATTAATTGATCCGTCTTCAGAGATTCCAATGATAGGAGCCAGTGGTGCTATTGCAGGAGTTCTAGGGGCTTATCTTCTTCTTCACCCCAAAGCCAATGTAAATGTACTTTTGTGGATTATTATTTTTATAACAGTTATTAGAGTTCCGGCGTCCATCGTTTTAGGCTTTTGGATTATCAGCCAATTTTTCTATTTAGGAGTTGCTTCTACAGGCGAAGGTGGAGTGGCTTATTTTGCGCACATAGGTGGTTTCATTGCAGGCATGGCCTTAATTCCATTTTTTAAGGATGCCGGTCCAAGGCCTTTGAAACTAGAGATTTCAACTTGCAGGAGTTAATTCCAGGGAATAAAGTTGATGGCTTCATGGATGATTTTATAAAAGATGCGGATGATAAAAAGAGGCATTAATAATGAAGATAAGATTTCTATTTAGAATTTTAGGCACAACTTTTGTCATAGGGTTAATTACTATCGGTATTTATGCCCTAGGTGTTCAATTTAATTGGTACGGAGAACTTGAAGGCAGAGGGGATCTAATAGAACAGCCATACCCTAGTAAACTTTTAGTGGAAAAAAAGCAAAAACAGCTAAAAGTCCATCCTTCCCCTAAACAGATCCTTTTCGGTGATACTCATGTGCATTCAACTTATTCCACGGATGCCTTTTTATGGAGTCTCCCAATATTAAATGGAGAAGGTCCTCACCCGATATCAGACGCATGCGATTATGCTAGGTTCTGTTCGGCGTTAGATTTTTGGGTAACTACAGACCATGCCGAAGCTTCTTCGCCTAGAAAATGGAAGGAAATTAAAGAATCAGTGAGGCAATGTAATGCTGTCGCCAACGAGGAAGACCCTGATTTAGTAACTTTCTTAGGATTTGAATGGACGCAAGTGGGATTGTACGCTGAAGAACATTACGGTCATAAAAATGTCATGTTCCTTGAAACAGAAGAAGGAAAGGTGCCTTTACGACCTATTGGCGCAGGCGGTATTGCGACAGACGGTATGCGTGAGACCATAGGAGGTCAAGCAGGGCAATTTAAACCATTGGCTTTTTTAGATTTTAAGAATCGTCATAGATATTTTAATTTTATTAAATTTACCCAGGAATTCTCAGGAACACCTCATTGTGAATTAGGTGTCAGCTCAGACTTATTACCTGAGGATTGTTATGAGTATGCAAATACCCCAGTTGAACTTTTTACTAAGCTCAATCAACTAAACTTCAAATCAATAGTTATACCGCATGGAAATACTTGGGGTTTATATTCACCNCCACTAACAAGTCTAGACAAACAACTACAGGAGGGCTTTCACGATGAAAATATACAGATCCTCTTTGAAGTTATGTCTGGTCATGGGAACTCAGAAGAATACAGACCTTGGAGAGCAGCAATAATAAATGAAGATGGGTCATTTGGATGTCCTGAACCTACCAACGACTACTTACCTAGTTGTTGGAGAGCAGGGGAGATCATTGCGGAAAGATGTTTAAGTGAGGGAAACTCAGAATCCCTATGTAAAATAAGAGAACTTGATGCTCGACAGAACTATTTAGCTTTAGGCTCATCAGGCTATCTAGCTATACCGGGAGCTGAAATTGAAGATTGGTATGATTCTGGTCAGTGTAAGGATTGTTTTATTCCTTCATTCAATTATAGGCCAGCGGGTTCAGCTCAATATGCTTTATCCCTTACAAATTTTGAGCAGGAGAAACCTAAACGGTTTAGATTTGGTTTTATAGCTTCAAGTGACAACCACAGAGCACGACCAGGCACTGGTTATAAAGAAAAAGATAGATTTGTGACTACAGAAGCAAATGGGCCCTCTAGTGAAGCTATTGCAGGAGTTTTATACCCCAAATCTCCGCCAGTTGCTGAATCTATAGATTACGGAGGGAGAGAAGGCTTGATTGGTATGGGCTTCAGAGCTTTTGAAGTAGAAAGACAGGCTTCCTTTTTTACTACAGGCGGCTTAGCTGCTGTCCACTCTACTGGAAGAGATAGGCAATCCATATGGGATTCTATGAAACGAAAAGAAACATACGGTACCAGTGGCGATAGAATTCTACTTTGGTTTGATCTTATTAATGGGGACAAAAAGATTCCTATGGGTGGAGAGATAGCTACTTTGGAGAATCCCAAGTTTTATGTCAAAGCTGTAGGGTCTTTAAAACAAAAACCAGGCTGTCCAGATTACAATGATTCAAAAGTTACCAAAGAAGACATAGAAAGAATTTGTAAGAATGAGTGTTACAACCCTTCAGATGAAAGAAAAATTATTACTAGAATTGAAGTAGTAAAAGTCTCTCCTCAAAATAATGCTGGAGAGGATGTTAGTAATCTTATTGAAGATCCTTGGAAAGTATTTAATTGTCCTTTAGATCAAAACGGCTGTGAGGTTAGCTTTGAAGATAGAAGCTATTCTAAAGATCAAAGGGATGTATCTTATTATGTCAGAGCTATTCAAGAACCTACATCTTCAGTAAATGCTAAGAACATAAGATGTGAATACAATGAAGAAGGTGAATGTATTAAAGTAAATATGTGTTACGGAGATTATAGAACGGCCAAAGATGATGATTGTCTAGCTATGATAGAAGAGAGAGCTTGGTCTTCACCTATATTTGTTGATTACCTTTAGAAAGTTTATTTATTTATTTGGTTTAAGGATTCATCAACCAGGTCAACTAAATCGGAAACTCCAATAGCCTCTCCGGCTATCTTTACTAGTTCAAGGAAGGAGTCATTAGATTGGGAAGGAGATATGTCTGTATTTTTAATACAAGTTCTAGCTATCTGAGCTATAAGGAGAAAACTAAATGCATTCGTTGGTCTTCCTTTCTTATCTTTTAAATTTGATACGGTTTCTGCAGAAGCAGACCTGAGTATTTCTAGACTTTTAGTTAAGCCTGACAAGTATTTGTAGTCTAGGTTATTTGATATATGACTTTGTAGTAGAAATGATCTTGCACCAGGGAAAAGTTTGCTTAAATTTTCAGAAAGCATCTCGGATTGCAAAGAAATTTCATCCAATTGAATCCTAATGTCGGTATAGCTTGGTGCTCGTCTAAAAACTGTTTCTTCAAACTTGTAAGTGGTAATAGCATTCTCTAGATCTGTTATAAGTCCAGCGGGAAGTTCAGGAACAATTTTTTTTACTTTGGCTATCAGTCTTGCAGGTAATTTATATGGGTTTTTAAAATTAAGCTCTTCACCCGATAAGCTTGAAATTTTACGATATTTACTTTTTGGCATTTGCCACATATTAATATATGGTAGCGATCTTATGAAGGGGAATGATTGAAATCATGGAAGACTTAAATCAAGAGTCTAAACTTTCTTTTTCTACTAAATTTTTCTACGGTTTTGGTTCCATTTCTTTTGGGATAAAGAATAATGGTTTTAGTTATTTTGTCCTTTTCGTTTACGTTTTTGTCTTTGAATTACCGGCATGGATGGCTGGATTGGCCCTTAATTTAATTTTACTTGCAGATGCTATTACCGATCCTCTTGTTGGGTATTATTCAGATCGTCTAAGATCAAAGTGGGGAAGAAGGCATCCATTTATGTATGCTGCAGCAATTCCTGTAACTCTTAGTTTTTATTTCCTTTGGTCTCCTCCAGATAATCTGACAAATCTACAACTTTTTTTCTATCTATTAATTTGTGCAACAATTATTAGAGTTTTCATTACTTTTTATGAAATACCATCCATAGCCCTCGGCCCAGAACTGACAGCTAATTATGTTGAAAGAACTTCCTTGATGTCCTATCGATATTTTTTTGGTTGGTTTGGAGGGCTAACAACTTATAATCTAGTTTGGTGGTATTACGCTCCTAAGTACGAGACCGAAATATATACCTCTGGAAGGTTTAATCCAGAACTTTGGCCAGAATGGGGGCTTGTAGCAGCCTTACTTATTCTATTGGGAATAGTAGTAACCAGTTTAGGAACTCATAAACACATTCCTAATCTCATAGAACCACCTCTAAAAAGGAAAAAAGAGATACCTGAAGGGTTTAAAGATATTAGTATTTTTAAACGTACCCTTACATTTAATTTTCCGTTACCTACGCCGATTTCTAACTTCCAAGCTGTCTTACTTTATCCATTCAATTTCAGTAGTCTTGTTGTTTTTTCCTGGATATTGGGTAATACCCTAAGGATATTTGGATTTATTATCGCTAATTTGTTCCCTACTAGGATTGAATCTCTTCAACAAACTGAATTCTTTATCAGGGATTTGGCCCAAGAAGTTGCTGAAACCCTAACTATAAATAGATCCTACAAATTCTTATTCTTTTGTGGGCTGTTGGTTTCGGTAGCAGGTGGCATTGAAGCAGCTTTTGCTGTCATCTTCGATAGTTATTTTTGGGAATTAGATGACAACGAAATGCTTATAAGAGGAACAAGCATTTATTTAGCACCCATAATTGCTATCCTTCTTGCTCCAATGCTTTCTGATAAGTTTGGAAAAAAGCAAACTGTCTTATCTATTTGGGCTTTTCAAATAATTTTTGCGGCATTACCTTTTGCACTTAGGTACTTGGATTTAACTTACGGAACTTCCCTCTTTCCTACTAATAACAGTCCTTATCTGCTTCCAGTGCTTTGTATTCATATAGTTATTAATGTGGCAGCTGGGATAATTGTTTTTTCTACCATGGGTTCTATGATTATGGATTTAGTAGAAGATATTCAGCTGGAAACAGGAAGAAGAGAAGAGGGTATTTTATTCTCAGCCAGAACCTTCGCGGATAAAGCAGTAAGTGGATTTGGCTTAACTTTAGCTGGGGTTATATTGACCTTTATTGCTTTTCCGGATAACACACAAATAAGAGAAATTTACAACGGTACTGTCCCCTCAGAAATACTTGCAAATCTGGCTTTATGGTATATCCCAATTTGTATAGTAGCTTTTGGTTCCGCTTTGATAATGGTTAGAGGTTATACTTTAAGTAGGAACAAACACGAAGAGAACATTACCAATCCAGACACCAAAGTCTGGAAAGGTGATTAGATTGTTATATGAAGCTAGCCTAAACACCTCAGTAGGGGAGTTGGGGTTACTTGCTGATGATAAAGACCTATTAGAAATCAGCTTTAAGGGGTTGAAAGGGCTTTCTCATAGAGGTAAATCTGAAAAAGGAAGATTTAAAGTTGAGATTGAACAATTACATGAGTATTTCAAAGGGAAAAGAACATCTTTCACAATTAAGACTCGTTTGGAAGGAACGAGCTGTAGGCAGTACTTGTGGAGCAAACAGGATTCCAATAGTTATTCCTTGCCATAGAGTTGTCTCTTCTTCAGGACTGGGAGGTTTTGGAGGAGGATTAAGACGTAAAAAATTTTTACTTAATCTAGAAAGTAACTAAAATTAGCTTTCTTAGAGATAATCTTAGCCATGTCAGCTTGTTCAAAAATAGAATCAGTTCTAAAAGAGAATTTAGATCCTTCTCATTTAGAAGTAATTAATGAAAGTTTTATGCACAACGTAGAGCCAGGTGCTGAATCCCATGTAAGAGTTATTGCCGTATCAGAAACATTTGATGGATTAAATCTTGTAAAACGACATCAGGCCATATACAAGTTGATAGGAGAGGAACTTGCAGGACCTATTCATGCAATTACCTTACATACTTTTACAGCAGATGAATGGCAAGAAAGAAATGAGTCAACCCACCCTTCACCAGATTGTGAAGGAGGAAGCGCTCAAGAATCTAGCGACTAAAGCAAATGAGTTCAGTAACAGTTGTTACCTTTTATAAGGTTGTTTCAATAAAGAACGTAAACAAGCTCAAAAGAGAAGTTGAACGAATAGCTTTTAAAGAAAATCTGTCCGGTACTTTTTTTGCAACACCCCAGGGGATAAATACGACCTTAGCTGGGAAAAGGACCAATTTGGAAAAGGTTTTAATTTTATTGGAAGAAACTTTTAAAATAATGAATATAGAACCCACTTGGTCTGAATCCTTTCAAGTCCCATTTAAGAGACTCAAAGTCAGGATTAAAGATAAATTACTTCCCTTAGAGGGCGGTTTTGATATTTTTAATCTAAAAGGAAAAGAAGTTACCCCCAACGAATGGAATGATTATTTGGAAGATCCAAAAACAATTGTATTAGATGTTAGAAATGAATACGAAACGCGTATCGGTACTTTTAAGAATTCTGTAATACCAGAAACAAAGCATTTCACTGATCTACCTGAATACATTCAAAACAATAAAAAATTATTTAAAAACAAGAAAATAGCTATGTTTTGTACAGGTGGTATTAGGTGTGAAATAGCTTCTTCCTTTTTTATGAGTCAAGGCTTCGAAGACGTTTATCAACTTAAAGGGGGTGTCTTAAATTATTTCGACAAAATTAATAAAGACAATAATCTTTGGGAAGGAGAATGCTTTGTGTTTGATGAAAGGGTTTCAGTTAACCCTGATCTGGAAGAAGGTAATTTTGAGCAATGTTTTGGATGCAGAAGACCAATATCTAAGGAAGACATGAGTTCTAAAAAATACAAGAAAGGTGTATCTTGTCCTTATTGTTATGATTTTTCTTCTAAAGAAGATAAAACTAGATTTGCTCAGAGACAAAAACAAATTGAGCTGGCTGAATCAAAAGGTTTGAAGCACATGGGTCAATCCGCAAGGAAATAGTTTAAGAGATGCCCAATAAGATTCTTAACTCCTTTGCTTCTGTTATTTCTCAGAAGCCTATAGTGGTTTTAGCCATAGGGTTAATATTACTTTTAATTTCAGCTTTTAATATTCCTAACTTTAAGCTTGAAGCTTCTTCAGACTCTTTGGTTTTAGAAAATGATGAAGATCTAAGGTATTACCGTGAGATTAGCAATGAGTATTCAACGAGTGATTTCTTAGTAGTCCTTTTTACTCCAGAGAAGCCTTTATTCTCTAATGAAAGTATTAAGAATGTTAGAACCCTCTCTGATAGATTTGAAGAACTTGATGGAGTTGGCGATGTACTGAGCTATCTTGATGCTCCTTTACTTTTTAGTCCAAAGAGGTCTATGAGTGAACTTGCTGATAACCTCAAGACTATTGAAGAGGAGGGTGTAGATCTGAACCTGGCTAAGCTGGAATTTCAGGACAGTCCTTTATATACAGAACTGTTAGTTAGTAAAGATGGAGCAACGACAGCACTGCAATTGAATTTAATTGAGAGTGAAGAATACGATGCAGCAATACAAAAGCGTTATCAACTAAGACAAAAGAGAGTTGAGGACGGAGAAGAAAATTTAGAAGAGCAGATAAATGAAGTTAACTCTTTAATCAGCACTTTAAACAATCAAGAAGCTAAAGACAGAGACAAACTTATTGCGGAAGTGAGAGAGATTCTCAGAGATTCTTCAGAATTTGGTTCATTGTATCTAGGAGGCACAGCAATGATTGTTTCTGACATGATGAGCTTTGTTAAAAGCGATTTAAATTACTTTGGTGTTGGTGTCTTTATAATTTTTATTTTAACTCTTGGAGTAGTTTTTAGAAGGTTACGGTGGGTAGTCCTACCGCTTTCTTGCAGCGCTGTGGTCGGGTTATTCGTTGTGGGCTTTTTAGGATTAGTTGATTGGCGAGTCACCGTTGTTTCTTCCAACTTTATCGCTCTGCTACTGATTATCTCAATCTCTTTATCAATTCATATCATTGTTAGATATCAGGAGATAGCTGGCAGGGAACAGTCTTTGAATCAGAATGAATTAGTCTCTTTAACCATTCAAGAGATGTTTAGACCCTGTCTGTACACAGCATTAACAACAATGGTAGCTTTTGCCTCTCTTTCTATAAGTGACATTAAACCGGTAATTGAATTTGGCAAGATGATGGTGATGGGAATTTTATTTGCTTTTATTTTTACCTTTACCGTTTTGCCATCAATCATGTCATTAATCAATAAATTAAGTTCAGATTCTGAAAAAGACTTCAGCAAAGGACTGACTCTTCATTTTGCTTCCTATACTTCTAAAAATGGGAAAGTAGTAGTCGCCTTGAGTTCTCTCTTATTGATTGTGTCGCTAATTGGAATTACTAAATTAACGGTAGAAAATAGATTCATAGATTACTTCAAAGAATCAACTGAAATTTACCAAGGAATGGAACTTTTAGATCTTAAGTTAGGAGGTACTGCACCTTTGGATATCGTTTTAGAATCGCCTCAAGACTATGTGAAAGAGTCTTCTGAATTCGATGACGATTTTGAAGATGATTTCGGATTTGATGAAACTACAAGCAATGGCTACTGGTGGAATATTATCAATATTAAAAGACTCGAGGCTGTTCATGACTATATGGATTCTTTACCTGAAGTAGGGAAAGTTTTATCAGTCGCAAGCGGCATAAAGGTAGCTGAAGAATTAAAAGATGGAGAACCTATTTCAGAATTGGATTTAGCTCTTGTTAAGAATCTATTGCCAGAAGATATAAAAGAGACACTTTTAAGTTCATATATAAGTGAAGATGAAAACCAAGTACGGATATCTTCTAGAGTTCTTGAGACCAGTAAGACGCTTAAAAGAAATGATTTGCTTAACGAAATTGAGAATACTTTAGAAAATGAATTTGGTTTTAAAAAGGGAGAGTACCGCTTAACTGGTTTAGCAGTTCTTTACAACAACATGCTTCAGAGCCTATTTAGTTCTCAAATAGGAACGTTAGGAGTAGTTTTTGTGGTAATTATGATTATGTTCGTGGTCTTATTTCGTTCATTTTATCTGGCTGTCATTGGAATGATTCCTAACCTTTTAGCCGCTTCAGTTGTTTTAGGGACAATGGGTTGGATGAAAGTGCCTCTTGATATTATGACTATTACTGTGGCAGCAATAAGTGTAGGAATGGCAGTGGATAATACTATTCACTATATTCACAGATTTAAGTTGGAGTTTAGGAAAACCTCGAATTATGAAGTTTCTATGAAAAATAGTCATAACACTATTGGTCGAGCAATGTTCTATACTTCAACAACAATTATTATTGGATTTTTAGTTTTAGTTACTTCAAACTTTAATCCAACAGTTTACTTTGGATTATTTGTTTCACTGGCAATGTTCATGGCTTTAATGGGAGCTCTAACTTTATTGCCGCAACTACTGATGATTCTTAAACCTTTAGGTAAAGAGGAATCTTAAGGAGGAATTATGGGACCACTAAAAGGATTAAAAATAATTGAGATGGCTGGTATAGGTCCAGGACCATTCTGTGGAATGGTCTTAGCTGATTTAGGAGCTGAAATAATCAGAATTGATAGGGCTTCTGCGATAGGAACAGGATCAAAAAAAGAACCATCTAATAGAGGAAAAAAGTCTATAGCCGTTGATTTAAAAGCAAAAGAAGGTGTAGAGGTAGTATTAAAGTTAGTAGAAACAGCAGATGCTATATTTGAAGGTTTTAGACCGGGCGTTATGGAAAGGTTAGGCATTGGACCTGAAGTTTGTCTGGCAAGAAACGATAGAATCGTATTCGGAAGAATGACCGGTTGGGGCCAAGAAGGGCCCTTAGCAAACGCTGCTGGACACGACATTAACTATATCTCTTTGTCTGGTGCTCTTGCTGCTATCGGCAGACCTGGATCTCCTCCGGTACCTCCCTTAAATTTAATTGGGGATTTCGGTGGAGGAGGGATGCTATTAGCATTAGGTTTAGTTGCTGCCCTTTTAGAATCAAAAGAATCAAAGCAAGGTCAGGTAGTTGATGCAGCAATGACTGACGGTTCAGCTTTATTAATGACGATGATCTACAGTATGCAATCTTCAGGAATGTGGAAAACGACGATGGGAAGTAATCTTCTTGATGGAGGATCGCATTTCTATGACACCTATGAATGCAAGGACGGAAAATTTATTTCCATTGGCTCCATTGAACCACAATTTTATGCTTTGCTTTGTCAAATAGCAGAGCTTGATGAAAAAGTTTTTTCTAAACAAATGTCGAGAGATTTGTGGCCAGAACAGAAAGAAGAAATTAAAAAAATATTTCTTAAGAAAACTAGAGACGAATGGTGCGAATTGATGGAAGGTACAGATGTGTGCTTTGCTCCAGTTTTGGATATGTCTGAAGCTCCTCAACATCCGCACAACAAAGAACGAAAAACCTTTATTGATCTTGAAGGCGTCACTCAACCTGCACCCGCTCCTAGGTTTTCTAGGACTGAACCTGAAGTAGTTTCTTCACCATCCATAGTGGGAGAACATACTAATGAAGTGCTTTCTTCTATTGGTTTATCTGAAGAAGATATAAGCACCTTAAAAACTTCTGGCGCAGTAGCTTGAGAGAATTAATTCTCATCACAGGAACTGACTGTCCCCTGTGTACAGAAGCTAAAGACCTTATAGAATCCATAGATCTCAAGGATGTAGTCTTAATTGAAAAAGATATATACACAACCAGAGAAACACACACTAAATATTGGGATAAGATTCCAGTTTTAGTAATGGAAGAAAAAGATCTCTACTGGCCGTTTGATCAGCAAGAGGTTAAAGAACTAATCTCAATCTAAATCAAAAAAACTCAAACTATTCAAATACATAGAAGAAATTAATGATTCTTTAGTTTCTTTACTATTTTGTGCAACCTCTTTAGCCACATGAGGTAAGAACTTAGGTTCATTTCTTTGCGAATTTTTTAATTGAGAAACTCTTGGGATTAAATATGGTGCATCCGTCTCAATCATTATTTTATCTTTTGGAATAAGGTTGATTAACTCCTTTAAATGAACGCCTCTCCGCTCATCACATATCCATCCAGTAATTCCTATGTAGAAATCCATTTCTATGTAGTCCATTAACTCGTCTTCAGTTCCTGTAAAACAATGCACAACTGTTTTTGGAAGTTTTTCTTTAACCGGTTCAAGCATTTCCATAAATGTGCTGTGAGCATTTCTGACATGAAGAAATAACGGTTTCTGTAATTCAATAGACGTTTCGATATGCATTTCAAAGCTTTTCTTTTGTTGCTCTTCTGTAGAGAAATTTCTATAAAAATCTAAACCAGTTTCTCCGATAGCTTTTACATTTTCTTTTTTAAGCAGGTCTTTTATTTCAGAGAAATAATTTTGACTAAATTCTTTAGCTTGGTGAGGATGAATACCTGCTGTGCTAATTAGAATATCGGAAAGTGAGAAAGCCAACTGGTAAGCCGAGATACTTTCTTCTAAGTCACTTCCGGTGACACACATTCGATTTACACCTACTTCAAGAGCTTCTTCAATAACTGTATCAAGATCTTTTACAAAAGAAGGATGAGTTAAATTAACTCCAATATCAAAAAACTGTTCTTTAGACATAAGGCTTGTTTTATTATAAGACAGAAGTTATTTAAGGAGAGAGGTACTATGTCTGGTCCGTTAGAAGGTTATAGGGTTGTTGAGTTAACTTCCACAGTCTCAGGTCCATTTGCAGGAATGATGTTATCCGACCAAGGTGCTGACGTAATAAAAGTAGAACCACCTGGAATAGGAGACCTTGCCAGATTTATGGGTACAACAAGATCTGGTATGGCAGCAATGTTTTCTGTTCTCAACAGGAATAAAAGATCAGTGGTTTTAGACTTTAAAGAGAATAAAGATTTTGAAATATTAAAGAGTTTGCTAGAAACAGCTGATGTTCTAATTGAGAATTACAGGCCCGGAGTGGTTAAAAAGGTGGGCTTGGACTACGAAAGCATTATAAAAATTAATCCAAACATCATATACACATCAATTTCAGGATATGGGCAATCAGGTCCTTACATAAATAGAAGAGTTTACGACCCTTTGATTCAAGCCACTGCAGGAGCTGCTGCTTCTCAAAATGCCGATAATCCTGAGTATTACAAAACAATTGTCTTTGACAAAGTAACTGGGCTTACTGCCGCTCAATCTATAAGTACTGCTTTATTGCATAGAGAACGAACAGGAGAGGGACAGTACTTACCAATATCTATGTTAGATTCAGCTCTATATTACATATGGCCTGATGTTATGTGGTCGAAAACTTGGTTGGGTGAAGGCATTGACTATAAACCTGATTTATTTGAATCTTTTCCTTTATTTAAAGCTAAAGACAAACCCATCAGCGTAATTGTAGTTGCAGACAATGATTTCAAAAATTTCTGTGAAGTTATTGGGTGTAAATTGTATGAGGAAGAAAAGTATGCCACCTTTGAACAAAGAATCTTGAATAAGGAAACTTTACTTACCGACGTTGGAAAGTATATAGAAGATAAAGAAGCTGATGTTCTTTGCGATGAATTAGATAAATTAGGCATACCAGTTGCTTCAATAAACCAGCTTGACGAAATTCATGAAGATCCCCAAGTTTTAGAACAAAAATCATTAATAGAAGCCGATCATCCTGTCGGAGGTAAAATGAGAATGCCGAAACCGCCTTTCAATTTTATAGACCAAAATGATTTTCCAAAATCACACGCACCCACATTAGGTCAACATAATAGAGAAGTCCTTTCGGAACTCGGTGTTGATGAAGGTGACATAACTAGAATGGAAGAAAGAGAAAAAGCAAACAAGGAAATAATCGAAGGCATGTTATTGGCCGATGTTGCCAATGCTTCCAGAGAGTAAAGAAGTTTAGTGTTAATGTAAAAATAAAAATGTATATTAAGAAAAATCATGATCGATAGAGTTAAAAAAGTAGGCTTTCTTTTTCTTGCAATACTTCTGGTTTCTTTTTTAGTTGGAGCACAAACTACTGTTTTCAATCTTATCTGGCTTTCGAGTGTTGATATGCCTGTAACGTTCGGTGTTCTAATTTCTAGTATTTACCATGATTTTGTCCTTATGACTTTAACTCCAGCTCCTCCTGCACCCTTACCTTTATTACCAACAATAATATCTTTGGGTCTTTTTATAGCTTTTGGTGTTACCTGGATTATTTTGAAATGGACAGGCATTGAAAAAAAATATGCTTATGGAATAGCAGGAGCAATGGCGCTTGTATTTATAGTTTATCTAATGCCCCTGTTATTTTTCGGGGTTGATATGTTGGCTGGAGCCAGATCGACTATAGGCAAGATCAGTTTAATTATCTGTGGATACCTAGGAGGCCACTTTTTTGGGTCTAGGTTAAGTAAGGTATAG
This sequence comes from SAR86 cluster bacterium REDSEA-S09_B4, assembly GCA_001628005.1. Lineage (GTDB taxonomy): Bacteria > Pseudomonadota > Gammaproteobacteria > Magnimaribacterales > Magnimaribacteraceae > AEGEAN-183. The sequence continues at coordinate 21,196 of LUQU01000001.1, read as the reverse complement.
AAATGAAAAAACAATTTTTAAAAATAAGTTTATTAATAATTAGTTGCTTTGCCTGTTTTGGGGTTTACGCAAATCATCACGAGAAAGAATATAAATTTGAGACTTTGGCCGAAGGCCTAAGTTTTCCTTGGGGGATAGCTTTTTTGTCGAATGATGAGATTTTGGTAACTGAGAAAACAGGCAAATTAAGGGTAATAAAAAATGGAAACCTATTAGAAGACTCTGTAAGTGGAGTGCCTGATAGTCTATTCAAAGGTCAGGGGGGTCTAGAAGGCATAGTATTACATCCAAATTTTGAAAATAATAAATATCTATATCTAGCTTTTTCTGAAACTGATCCCGGTAATTCAAAGTTAAATACTTTAAGAGTAATAAGAGGAAAACTAGAAAGACTTTCTCTTACAAATGTAGAGACCATATTTAAAGCTAGTCCTTCTCGAAGAACGGCAAATCACTACGGAGCCAAAATGGTCTTCTTAAAAGATGGAACTCTTTTGATAACTTCGGGTGATGGTTTTAGTTACAGAGAAATGGCCCAAGAACTAGATAACCACTTTGGAAAAGTAATTAGAGTAAATGATGATGGTTCAATTCCTGAAGACAATCCTTTTATATCAATTCCAGGTGCCAAACCAGAAATTTGGTCTTATGGACATAGAAATTTACAAGGCATAGTTATTAATTCTGATGGGTCTGTTGTTTATGAACACGAACATGGGCCTAGGGGTGGGGACGAATTAAATATTATAGAAAAAGGAAAAAATTACGGCTGGCCAGCCATTACATATGGAATTGATTACAGCGGAGCACTTATCTCACCCTTTAAAGAGAAAGAGGGAATGGAACAACCTATAAAGTATTGGGTTCCGTCCATAGCTCCTTCAGGAATGACTTTTTACGATGGTGATCTATTTCCAGATTGGAAAGGTAGCTTATTTATCTCTGCTTTAGTGCCAGGGGATGTTAGAAGAATCTCTTTAAATGGAACTGAAGTTATTGATGAAGAAATCCTTTTTAATAGTCTAGGCAGAATAAGGAATGTAGTTTCAGCACCAGATGGTAGTTTAGTTTTGGCCATCGACAGTCGGAAAGGAAAAATCATTAGAGTGGTGCCTAATAAGTAATTTTTAATAAAAATAGGAGGTAAAAATGGTAGCAAGAATATTGTCAGGAATTGTCGGGCTTTTCATGCTGTGGACATGTTTGGGATGGCTAATGGATCCTGCAACTGCCGCTGCAGGATTAGCCATGCCTTTGTTAGAAGGTATGGGTGGGAACACACAGATTGGAGATTTCACATCATTTTTCTTTACGGCAGGTTTATTTGCCTGCATAGGAGCCTATAGAGCTGAGCATAGATGGCTTTATGCATCCATATCATTGCTGGGTTCCGCAGCTGTTTTTAGAAGTTTAGCTGTTGTAACTCATGGATCAGAGCCTCTCACTCAGGCAATTATTGCAGAAATAGTAATGGTAGCTTTCTTGATTCTTAGTGTTTATCTTATGAAGAAGGAAAACGCCTAAAAATTCTATTTTATGTCTCAAGATATTGGATATCCGAAGTTTCTTCGTGATACAGCAGTTTCTCGGTTGGATGAAAATTCGTGGGAAGCAGAGCTTACTGATGATTGGAGTATTGGAGGTGTAGCAAATGGAGGTTACTCAATGGCTACAGCTGCCAGGGCACTCGCAGAATCATTGGACCATAAAGACCCGCTTTCAATAACAGGCCATTATTTGTCTAGAGTAGAACCTGGCAAGGCTTTACTAGAGATAGAAAAACTTAATATTGGAAAAAGCGTTTCTACGGCTTTACTTAAGTTTATTCAAGGAGGAGAAGAGCGCATAAGATTTACTTCATGCTTTACTGACTTCGCAAAATCAAAAGGAGATACTTTAAGAGAAGTAGAAGCCCCGGATTTCCCCCCCATTGAAGAGTGTATAGCCATGCCTTATAAGGAAGGATTCACTCCTGTTTTGGAGAAACAGATTGACAGAAAATTTACTCCACAATCGGATTGGTGGGATGAAGATAGACCTAGAGCTCGAGCTTGTTTAGATGCTTATTACGCTTGGCCTGGCGGAGAGGACATAGATTTATTTAGTGTGATTTTCTTTCTGGATACAATGTCACCACCTATTTTTAATAGACTCGGGTCAAGGGGTTGGGTTCCTTCATTAGAGCTTACTGTCCATTTAAAGCAATCGCCATCGCCAGGTCCTTTACGAATGAGAGGAAAAACAGATTTTATAACTTCTGGGTTTCTAGAAGAAGACGATGAAATTTGGGACTCGGAAGGGAATTTAATTGGACAAGCTAGACAAATGGCTAAACTTAGAATGCCTAAAACTTAAAATGCATTAGCTTGCATAAGTTAGGCTATGATAAAGTTCTACAAATTTTTAATAACAGGATAATTTATGAAATTTACAGGGACAGATACTTACATTTCAACTGAAGATTTGAGCATGGCTGTGAATGCATCCGTCGCTCTTGAAAGACCTCTATTAATTAAAGGTGAGCCAGGTACTGGAAAGACTATGCTTGCTGAAGAGGTAGCACAAGCTTTAAAAATGCCACTAATTGAATGGCACATAAAATCGACGACTAAGGCTAAACAGGGTCTTTATGAGTACGATGCTGTAACACGACTCAGAGACTCTCAATTAGGAGACGAAAGGGTTAAAGATATCTCAAACTACATAGAAAAAGGCAAACTTTGGGAAGCTTTCTCTGCTGAAGAAAAAGTAGTCCTTTTAGTGGATGAAATTGATAAAGCTGACATTGAATTTCCTAACGATTTGCTTCAAGAATTAGACAGAATGGAATTCTTTGTTTATGAAACAAAAGAAACTATTAAGGCAATCAATAGACCTATAGTTATTATTACCAGTAATAATGAAAAGGAATTACCAGATGCTTTCCTAAGAAGGTGCTTCTTTCATTACATAAACTTCCCTGATAGGGAAACTATGCAGCAAATAGTATCAGTCCATCATCCTAAAATTAAGAAAAAGTTAGTAAAGGATGCACTGGATATTTTCTTTGATGTAAGAAAGGTACCGGGTTTAAAGAAAAAACCTTCTACTTCTGAATTAATCGATTGGCTTAAGTTGTTGATGGCCGATGACATACCTGATGAAATTCTTAAAGATAGAGATCCAACAAAAGCTATACCTCCTTTGTATGGGGCTTTAATTAAAAATGAACAAGATGTACAACTTTTAGAAAGACTTGCTTTTATGGCAAGGAGAGAAGCTGCTAACAACCCTCAATAACAATGTTTATTTCTCTGTTCAACACTCTTAAGGCCACGGGCGTTCCATGTTCCCTTAGGGAACTTCTAGATTTAATAGGAGCTGTAGATAAAAAACTTGCTTTCGCAAACATGGAAGATTTTTACTATCTAAGCCGAGCGATTCTGGTTAAAGATGAAAAGCATTACGATAAATTTGATAGAGCTTTTGATATCTACTTTAAAGGCATTGAAAGCATTGACGATATATTAGAGATGCTCATTCCTGAAGATTGGTTGAAAGCTGAATTTGAAAAGTACCTCACTGAAGAAGAGCTAGCAGAGATAGATTCATTGGGTGGTCTGGAAAAGCTCTTAGAAGAATTTAAAAACAGAATGCAAGAGCAGGAAGAAAGACATGAAGGTGGCAACAAATGGGTTGGTACAGAAGGAACTTCACCCTTCGGAAATGATGGCGATAATCCAGAAGGGATAAGGGTAGGAGGAGAAGGCAAAAAAGGAAAGGCTGTCAAAGTTTGGGAAGCAAGAGATTTTAAAAATCTGGATGACAACGTCGAATTAGGAACAAGGAATATTAAGGTAGCTTTAAGAAGATTAAGAAAGTTAATTCGTGACAGTGCCGAAGAGGAATTTGATTTAGATGGGACTATAAGCTCTACGGCAAAGAAAGCCGGTATGTTAGATATTAGATATCAGCCGGAGAAAAGAAATGCAGTCAAAGTTTTAGCTTTCTTTGATGTGGGTGGATCCATGGATCCGCATATAAAAATTTGTGAAGAATTATTTTCAGCCTGTAAGACAGAGTTTAAAAACCTCGAGTACTTCTATTTCCATAACTTCTTATACGAATCTATTTGGAAGGATAATAGAAGAAGACAAAATGAAAGGATCATGACTGAAGATGTATTGCACAAGTACTCTGCCGATTACAAAATTATTTTTGTTGGTGACGCTACTATGGCTCCGTATGAAATTACCAATCCTGGAGGCAGTATTGAACACTGGAATGAAGAGGCAGGGGCTTTGTGGATGAAGCGCATGGTAGAAGTTTACGACAAAGTAATTTGGCTAAACCCTGTGCCTTCAGATCATTGGGAATACAGTGCTTCTGTAGAACTAACTCGTTCTTTGATTGAAGATAATATGTTCCCTCTAACCATCAGAGGCCTCGAAGATAGCATGGCCTTTCTAAGCAAATAGCTGGTTTTTTTAGCTTTCTCTAACCCTTCATATATTATTAAAGTCGTATGGAAGCTTTAACTATTAAGAATCTTAAAAAAACTTATGAGGGCAATCACGAGGCTCTCAAAGGCATAGACTTAAATGTTGAAGAAGGAGATTTTTTTGCCTTACTGGGCCCAAATGGAGCTGGGAAAACCACTACCATAGGAATCATAAGTTCATTAGTAAATAAAACCTCTGGGCAAGTAAAAATACTTGGAATAGACATAGACGAAGGACATTCTCTTGCCAAGAAGCAACTGGGGGTTGTTGGACAGGAAATAAATTTTCATCAGTTTGAAAAAGTAGGCCAGATCATAAGGAATCAAGCAGGTTATCACGGTCTTAGCTACATACAGGCTAAGCAAAATGCTGAATTTTTTATGAAGCGCCTGGATATATGGGATCGAAGAAATGATCAGGCTAGAACCCTTTCGGGGGGTATGAAACGAAGAGTAATGGTGGCCAAAGCTTTGGTTAACCGACCTAAATTACTGATACTTGATGAACCGACAGCAGGAGTTGATATTGAATTGAGAAGATCTTTGTGGGATTTTCTCCAAGAGATAAATAATGAACTGGGCACAACTATAATTTTAACAACTCATTATCTTGAAGAAGCTGAGAGGCTTTGCAGAAATATTGCCATTATTGATAGAGGCGAAATCGTTGAAAATACAAGCATGAAAGATTTGCTGGCTAGATTAGAGAAGGAAACCTTTTCTATGGATTTAGATAAACCCATCAACACTATCCCATCCAACGGAGATTTTGATTTCAAGCTAAAAGATTCAAGAACTTTGTCAGTTACAGTTAAGAAGGGACAGCAGCTAAATGAAGTATTTAAGACTCTATCTAATGAAGGGATAGAAGTATTAAGCATGAGAAATGAAACTGGAAGACTGGAAGAGCTCTTTCTAAGTTTAGTTGAATCTGATCCAGACAAATCCTCGCTATTAGATGTCAAGATCGGAGAGATGGAATGAGCGCAACTGAGATATTGAATGCTTTTCTAACAATCATCAGAAAAGAAGTTATTAGGTTTACAAGGATTTGGTTACAAACACTAGTTTCTCCGGCAATCATGATTGCTTTATATTTTGTGACGATAGGTGTAATTATTGGTTCAAGAATTGGAGAGATGGGTGGGTTTAGTTTTTTGGAATGGATGGTGCCAGGGATGGTTATGATGTCGGTAATTAACAATGCTTACTCGAATGTTCTGTCTTCCTTCTTCAGTGTTAAATTTCAAAAAAGTATAGAAGAATTATTAGTAACCCCAGTCCCTAATTACATCATTTTAGGAGGGTGGATTTTTGGTGGAATGGCAAGAGGGATTATGGTGTCAGTTTTAGTTATCATCGTGTCTCTACCTTTTGTTAACTTGAGTGTCCAAAACTGGCCATTAGCTATTCTAGTTATTTTCCTTACTTCAATGCTTTTTTCTATAGGAGGCTTTATAAATGCATTGTTTGCAGAATCTTTTGATGATGTTTCAATTGTGCCAACCTTTATACTGACTCCATTAAGCTATTTAGGTGGAATTTTTTATTCTATAGATCTTCTACCAGAATTCTGGCGAACTGTTTCTTTAGGAAATCCAATCTTATATATGGTTAATGCTTTACGTCAGGCCGTGTTAGGTTCTTCAGACCTAGCTTCTATGGGCATGACTATCCACTTTGCTTTATTCATGATTGTTCTTTTCATTGTTATTCTTTTTTTCCTGGCTTTATGGTTATTAAATAGAGGGAAAGGTATAAGGGCCTAGTTTTGGATTTAGATAAATTGCCCCTTGGGAAAAGAACAACATATCCAAAGAAATATGATCCCTCTTTATTGGTTGGTATTAGTAGACAAGAATCAAGAACAAGGTCAGGAATAAGTATCCAAGACAATCCATTTTATGGTTTAGATTCATGGACAGCTTACGAACTGTCATGGTTGGATATTAAGGGGATACCAAAAAATGGGGTTTTGTACGCTGCCTATGAAAGTAGTACTGAGAAATTTATTGAGTCAAAGTCACTCAAGTTATATTTAAATTCTATTAACAACAAAAAATTTGGTGCTCGTGAAGACTTACTAGCTCTAATAAAGAATGACCTGCAACAATGCATTTCTAATGAAGTGGATATAGAAATCAGAAATACCCCTAAAGAGTTTATTAAAGGAAATAAATCAGTAGATTTATTGAAGGGTTCCCTAGAAAGTGAAAAAGATGAAGCCCCTTGGGTTAATTCAAACAAAATTACCGAAGATATTAGTTGTGATGTTTTTAGAAGTTTATGTCCTGTAACCGGGCAACCCGATTGGGCAACTATTAGAATTAATTATTCTGGAAAACATATTAATTACAGGAAACTACTTAAGTACCTTTTATCTTATAGAAACATGCAAGCTTTTCATGAAGAATGTGTAGAGAAAATTTTTGTAGACATAAATGCATTTTGTGAACCCGATGACTTAACAGTCACTGCGAATTATATGAGGAGGGGAGGAATTGAGTTAAATCCTGTTAGGTCTTCAGTAAAAGAATTCAATAAAGAAATTTTAAGAGAGATAAAACAATGACTGTAAGTATCCTTATAGGAATAATTTTTCTGCTGGCTGGCATTTTTATCCTAAGCCCTGGTTTATCTTCTGCTATGAGAATCAGAACTCAAGTAGGCCGTCACCCTTCAGTTAAGGTGATAATTGGTTTTATTAGCTTAATAATTTTAATTAGCGTGATCCTTAAAGAACACTGGTATGAAGAATTATGGCGAGTGGTTGTTTTTGTTGCCTTTATCTTTGCTCTTCTACAAGTTATTTCTACTATTTTTACAATGAAGTTTTGGGATGGCATTACAGATTTTGTTAGAAAACATCCCTTAGTAGTTTCTTTAGTTATGATTGTATTAGGTTTGTTGTTAATTGCTCCGCTAGAATGGCGTTTTTAACCAGAAGGAGAGGTGGCAGAGTGGTTGAATGCGCTCGCTTGGAAAGCGTGTAAGGGCTAACACCCTTCGAGGGTTCGAATCCCTCCCTCTCCGCCAGTCTTAACTAATTTCGGTGCTAATTTGGTCCTTTTTAAGAAATTTTAGTAAAATAACTCTTTTCAAATTACAAAAAAAAGGAGAAACCAATGCGTTTTAGTAAGGTTTTATCAAGATTATCAATATTTCCATTACTCTTAATTCCATATGTTGTTTCATCAGCTGATGAAGGTGCTAAAGGCGGTGTTTTAGAAGAAGTTGTTGTAACAGCTCGAAAAAGAGAAGAAACAGCACAATCTGTACCTATACCAATAAGTGCTTTATCTGAAGCCCAATTGGAAGCAAGAAACATTACTGATCTACAAGATGTTGAAAGAATTACACCAAATATGGATTTTGAAACTTCAGCCGTCGGAAACCAAAATACGCAAGTCTTCATAAGAGGAATAGGGCAAGTTAATTGGTCTACAACTCAGGATCCTAAAATCGGGATTTATATTGATGGTGTGTATTTAAGTCGACCGCAGGGTGGATTAGTAGACTTAATGGATGTAGAAAGAGTCGAAGTTTTGCGTGGACCGCAAGGGACTTTATTTGGTAGAAACACAACAGCCGGTTTAATCCAAATAATTACAAAAGGACCTTCTCAAGAACAAGAATCCTATCTTAAGTTAGGTTACGGAACTGATGGTCATGAAATGTTTGGAGGGATGTTAAACCTACCTCTATCAGACAGTGTGGCTGCAAGATTCGCTATCTACGGTAAAGAAACTGATGGTTATATGTTAAATGCCTATAGTGGACAAATGCATGGAAATGAGAACGCTACCTCTTATAGAGCATCATTGGCGAGAGATGGTGAAATGTATAGCGCTAGATTTACTTTTGATCGCTTTGAACAAGATCAATTATCTGCTTTAGGTAGTTGTAGGTTTACAGGACCTGAAGTAGGAGCTCTAGCAGAAGGTTTGGCTGCGGTTGCATTTATTTTTGGTTCATATGATTCCATGAAAGCCAATTGTCGTAATTCTTCCCCGAACCATTCTTATGACAATTCACCAAATCCAAATTCAGAGAGTCAAGTAAGCTCTTACACTCTCACACAAACGTTTGATCTATCTGTAGGAGAGTTATCTCTAATATCTAACAAAAGAAACATTGAAGCTTTTAATGGATCTTGGGGTTGGAATTATGGAAACGGTCCTGGGATAAGTGGTAATTCAAATCTAATTGATGTTTTAGAGAATCCTTCTGAAATAGATGTAGAGTCCCATGAAATTAGATTAGCAGGAAGTTCTGATTCCTTTGATTGGGTTATTGGAGCTTATGTTTTTGAAGAAAATGCTGTGGAAAACATACTTGTGCCCTTGTTTAGGGGTGTTTTACCTCCACCACCTACTGTTTGGCCAGTGTTCTATGCGCCTGGGCTAGCTGATATAGCTATAGGTACACAGATGTTTGGCAGTAGAAATCAAGGTTATGTTGTTACCAACGAGAACGACGCCTTCTTTATGGAAGGTACCTATCAAATATCTGATCAACTCGATTTGACGGTCGGTGTGAGAAGAACAAATGATGATAGGTTCTTTACAAGGTGGCAAACTCTAGCAGACGGTGCCTTTGACCCTACCTATGCCTGCCCAGGAATGCCAACAGCTGAAGTTGCTCCTGGAACTTTTGTACCTCTAAGTGACAGATGTACTCAGACGGTAAGCTACAGTGAAACAACTCCTAGAGCTATTCTGAGTTACCAACAAAGTGATGATGTTCTTATTTATGCAAGTTACAGCAAGGGTTATTCAAGTGGTGGCTTTAACCAAGATACTAGAATGAGACCTTATCTTCCTGAAATCTCTGATAACGTTGAACTTGGATTTAAATCAATGTTACTTGATGGAAGAGTTAGATTAAATGGTACTTATTTCAATAATTCGTATGAGAACCAACAATTAACAGTGGGAAGACTTGTTAACGGACAACCTACAGCTGATTTAATTAATGCTCAAGAAGCCACTTTAAATGGGATTGAGATTGAAATGGTTGCTCAGCTTAATGACAGTTGGTCAATGACCTTGGCTTACGGTCATTTAGAAGGAGAGTACGATGAATTTACAGTTGAAGATAATGTATTCACCACTCAAGCTGATGGATCTATAGTAGAGAGCACAGTTACCCGAGATCTAAGTGATATAGAGTTTGGAAATGGTGGAGACTCTGATACTTTAGATATTAGCTTTATTCATACTACATCTCTTCCTGCTGGAGGCGATTTAGTAAGTATTATTGGTGCTACTCGAAAAGATGATCAGTATTTCTCTTTAGAAAATACTCCATCTTCTTTCACTCCTGGATACACTTTATTGGACGGAAGAATCGTCTGGAATTTATCTGACGGGGTTACTTCTATTTCATTTTGGGGCAAAAACCTTACTGATAAAGAGTATGTATACAACATGTTAGATCAGGCAGGTGATAAGCAAATTGGTGGTACTGATCCAGGTCTTGGATTTGTAGCTGACTACTGGGGAGCGCCAAGACGTCTAGGAGTAGAATTTAGAAGAGATTTCTAATCTGATTAGATAACTAATATGAGTCAAGGGATTGCCGAGGTCAACGACATCAATATTTGGTGGGAAGACTTCGGCGACTCTTCTAATCCCACGGTCCTTCTCATCATGGGCGCTAATGCGAATGCCATGCAGTGGCCATTGGAGTTTGTGAATCCATTGGTCGAGGCAGGTTTTCATGTTATTAGGTTTGATAACAGAGACGTCGGCAAGAGCACTTGGGTAACCACTGAGCCTACCATGATTGTTTCACAGGATGGGATTGCTAATGCAGAAGTTAGTTATAACTTAGAAGACATGGCGGCAGATGCCGTAGCTTTATTAGACCACTTAGGCATTGATAAGGCTCATATAGTGGGTGCTTCAATGGGAGGAATGATTACTCAAGTGATAGGACTGGATCATTCTGAAAGAGCACTTTCACTAACACCAATCATGTCTACTCCTGGTGCAGGACTAGAAGATGATACGCTTTCACCGCCAACTGAGAGCCTTATGCAAGGCATCATGAAGGCCATGGAGCACAATATGAAAGGTGAGTACATGGAAGGGCTAGTCTGCACTTACAGAGAATTAACTGGGTCTCGTTTTCCTTTTGATGAAGAAAAGTTTAGAGAAAAGGCAAAAGTGGGCATGGATCATGGGCATAATCCTTTTCCAGGACACGGTGCTGCTGTCAGTTCAAGCCCCCATCGCAAAGATCGATTAAAAAATATTAATTTACCTACTTTAGTAATTCATGGAACGGAAGATGCCATTCTTCCTTTTGATCACGGCCAAGCATTAGCGGATGGCATTCCTAATGCTCAGATAATGACTTTAGAAGGGGTTGGTCACGAGATACCCGATCAAATGATTGATGAGATCACTTCTAGGATGATAGAGCACTTTAACTCTATTTAGTCATTCCCGCATAAGCTCTATCCACCACTCCTTGTATAAAAGGACCTTCACCAAACTTATCTCTCCATTCTTTGGTTGGATCTGAAGCCAGAATCTCTTCAAGGTTTTTTCCTTCATCTATTTGAGATCGTATTCTATCCCTGACTACTATTAACATATCTATATATGTTTGAAGGTCTTGAGTGGTTGAAATGGGTCCGTGTCCAGGTACTACGATAGTTTCATCGTTAACAACTTTTAGAACCTCTTCACAGAATTGAATAATTCCATCAATACTTCCGCCATTATCTGCATCAATAAAGGGAGGGCCCGTCATGTTAAAAACATCTCCCATGTGTAAAACATTCGAATCTCTTAAATAAACCGCTGAATCGCCCGTAGTGTGAGCATGACCAAAATGATACAGCTCAATACGATCTCCATTTAAATGAAGGTTCATGCTGTTTTTATAAGTTATTTCAGGAACCGCTTCTAGAGGATAAGGTTGTTGAGGATAAACTATGAACGATAAATTAATGGGTTGGGGGTTTAGCATCATGTATCTGGAATTTTCTTGAGCTATGATTTGTGCTCCGCTGGGCCCAAACACATTGTTGCCTTCCGCGTGATCAAAATGCCAATGTGTATTGATGACGTAATCAACTGACCTTCCACCTAATTTTCTAATGGCCCTCAAAATAACATTTTTAGCCTCAGGCATTTGATCGTCTACCAATAAAACCCCATTTTCTCCGATGCTGACAAGTATATTTCCGCCATTGCCAAAAAGAACATGAAGGTGATCAGAGATTCTTTCAGTGGTTATGGGTGGGTTTTTCATATCCCAACCAAAGAGATCGGTAACTGCTTTTTGGGCTTCTTTGTAGTTTACTTCCTCTTTTTCATGATGAGCAGCTTGTAATCCCAAAGAAAAAGTAATTGAGCTAAATAGTAAAAAGGGTAATAAATACTTTGATTTCATTTTCTATCTCCAACTAATTGATTATTATTGCATGGTTATAAGTAACCGTGAACTCGGTTTTGGGGGGAATATGAGTGACATTATTGCTTCGGAATCTACAAACTATGATCTGAATGAAGTTGTGGCTTCCTTAAACAGGCTGCTTAAATTAAGAACAATACCGATAGGCATGAAAATGTTTGAAAGTATTGAGGAAATGGAGTCTATACCAAAGATTAGAAGACCCAGTGCAGTACACACGACAGATCAAATTGTGGGTCAAGCTTGTCGGAACGGCTGGACTGTAGGAATAACAGTTGAAGATTTGGTGGGGCCCCAATGCAGTACTGTAATAGGGCTCAGTCCGAGAGACGATAAGTGGCTTTCAGGCGATCGCATGGCTGGAGTATGGTTCAGTGACCTGGAAGGAGCCAGTGATCATCAAAAATCTATGGATGTTGTTGAACACGGTAAATATTTGGCTATGGCCGTAAGTCCTCTTACGAGTGGCAGATTAAATCCACCGGATATTTGTTTAATTTATGCCACTCCAGCACAAATGATTTTATTTATAAATGGATTGCAGTGGTCTGGATATAAAAAGTTAGATTGGGGGTGTGTTGGAGAGTCAGCGTGTGCTGATTCCTGGGGAAGGGCGCTTTCTACAGGCGAACCAAGTCTTTCTATTCCATGTTTTGCTGAAAGGCGTTATGGAGGTGTCATGGAGGACGAACTTCTAATGGCTATACCTCCACATTTCTTACCAAAAATCGTTAATGGATTAGAGCACTTATCTAAGAACGGGTTGCGTTATCCAATAGCACCTTATGGTGTAAATACGGATGCAAAAGCTGGAATGGGGGTAAGTTATTCAAGTTAGTTTAATGCTTGAAAAACTTTTTCAACACTTTAAATTAATCTAAAGGATAAAGGAGAAACTATGGAAAAATTAAATAATTTACTTGAAAAAGCTGCTTCGCCTCTAAAGGCTTATGCTAACTGCTTATTAAAAATAGGTTTAGGAACATCTTTCTTTCTACACGGCTACGGTAAACTCCCTATCAGTGAGGGTTTTGTAGGCTGGTTAACCTCAAAAGGGATTTCATCAGCCAGTGTGGTTGCACCCTTAATAGCTTGGGGAGAGATCTTAGCGGGCTTGGGAATTCTTTTAGGGGGTTTGATAGGAACCAAAGCAGCTATTTTAGGAAACGTTGTTACAAGATTATCAGGAGGTGCTATTGGCATCATAATGATTGGGGCAATATTGATTGCTCATTCTGATTGGGGAATATTTACTGGTGAACGCGGTGCTGTCTTGTTTGCCAGCGAACAGTTATTTTTATTACTACTCGGAGTTTACTTTGCGATTAGGGGAAATGATTAGAAATTAAATGAAAACCCTTAGCCTTACAGAAAATCTGAGTCATCAAGCTTCAGTGGTTTGGGAGGTAATCAGTGATATATCTAGGACTGATTGGGTACCTGGCGTAGATAAGATTTTAATGAATGAAGATACAAGGGAATTCTTTATGGAGGGAATGGGAAAAATTAAAGAAAAAATTGTACTTTGTGATCATGAAAATATGGTTCTCAAATACAGTGCTATTGAGTCTCCTGTTGAGTTAAATCACCATCTTGCTTGCATAGAGATAAGCGAAAATGAGATAGGGTGTGGCTTTAAATGGACTACAGAAATAGACCCAGAAATCTACAGTTCTGGTATAGAACAGGGCATGATTTCTAGCCTTAAACAATTAAAAAAAATACTCAATAATCAGCTTCCATAGACCCCTAATTGCTGTTAAGGTTGAGGGCATGATGTCATATTGTTTCTTTGGCATCATAGGGGGGAAATATGCTTGTTTTGAGTCGCCGAGTCGATGAATCGTTACTCATAGATAAGGATATAAAAATAACAGTATTAGACATTAAAGGGGGACAGGTTAGGCTAGGCATAACTGCACCACAATCCATTAAAGTCCACAGGGAAGAAGTTTTTGATAGAATTCAAAATGATTCTACTAATCAAGAAGATTAGAAAACCTTAAGTATATTGTATTAATTGAACTTAACTCTTAAGAGTTATAATTAGTTGCTGGGCCTGTAGCTCATCTGGATAGAGCGCCTGGCTACGAACTAGGAGGTAGAGGGTTCAAATCCTTCCAGGCCCGCCAGAATTAACAAATTAAAAAGATATAAATATGAATAAAATAATCAGCCTGTTTTTTCTCTTTATTTTTACCACCTCTGTGTTTTCCAATACGGAGCGATTAGAAGGAAAGTTAGAAAGGAATCTTGAAAACTTAATGGAAAAAGTCATTGAATGGAGGCATGACATTCATCAGTATCCTGAATTATCCAATAGGGAGTTTAAAACTGCTGCAAAAGTTGCCAAGCACCTGAACAATTTAGGATTGGAAGTTAAAACAGACATAGCTCATACAGGTGTGGTTGCTATTCTTGAAGGGGGTAAGCCAGGTCCCTTGGTCGCATTGAGAGCAGACATGGATGCTCTACCTGTTGAAGAAATGACTGGATTGCCTTTTGCTTCGAAAGAACGCGATACTTATAACGGACTGGATGTTGGAGTAATGCATGCTTGTGGGCACGACGCTCATGTAGCCATTCTGATGGGGGTGGCTGAATTTCTTACTTCCATAAAGAATGATTTGTCAGGTAGTGTAATGTTCATATTCCAACCAGCTGAAGAAGGTCCTCCCGTTGGCGAAGAGGGCGGAGCTCAATTAATGCTTAAAGAGGGCATATGGGTAGATAGAAAACCTGATGTTGTATTTGGCTTGCATGTCACTAATGCCCCCAACGGTTTAATTGCGTATCGTGAAGGAGCAGCCATGGCGGCGGCGGATCCTTGGAGGATTACTATAAAAGGTCGTCAGGCTCATGGATCTAGACCTTGGGACTCTATTGACCCTATCATGGTTGCATTTCAGATTGGCAACAACCTTCAAACAATAGTTTCTAGAAGATTAGATTTAAGAGAGTCGCCCGCAGTGATTTCGGTAGGAAGTATTCACGGTGGCGTTAGAAGTAATATTATTCCTGATGTGGTTGAGATGGAGGGGACTATAAGAACCTTTGACTCGAGTATCAGGGACACTATTTTTTCAGAAATGAGAAATATAGCTGAAAAGACAGCGGAAATGGCCGGGGCTTCTGTAGAGGTTTATTTACCAAATGGACAAAGCTATCCAGTCACGTATAACGACGAAGATCTAACTACTAGAGTATTGCCTTCACTTAAAAAAATAGTTGGTGAAGAAGGAATTGTTAGATCAGGCAGATCCACGGGTGCTGAAGATTTTAGCTTCTTCTCTCAAGAAGTGCCTGGATTCTATTTCTTCTTAGGGGTGAATAAGCCTGATGCAGATCCTTATAAAACAGCAGGCAATCACTCACCCTTTTTCTATATTGACGACAGCGCTTTACCAGTGGGAGTTAAAGCGTTATCTCACTTAACCATAGAATATTTGAATGGAGAAATTTAAAAACCCCAATTATTAGCTGCTAACCAAGCACCTGAAACCCACAAGGCTAAGACGGCTTGTATTAAAAGAACTAGCATAGAAGCAACAGCCCCTACAGTTCTGAACATACTTGAAGATTCTGGTTGAAATATTCCGTAAGCATGAGAAATCCTAGCCAGGATAAAAATATCGCCTAAGATTCCAATAGTGAGGGTAGAGAATTGTCCGCTAGCTTCCATCAACCCAGTAAGAATT
This sequence comes from SAR86 cluster bacterium REDSEA-S09_B4, assembly GCA_001628005.1. Taxonomy (GTDB): domain Bacteria; phylum Pseudomonadota; class Gammaproteobacteria; order Magnimaribacterales; family Magnimaribacteraceae; genus AEGEAN-183. Next base: position 5,590 of record LUQU01000001.1, on the reverse strand, counting down.
AGAAAGAAGACAGCGTATTCAATAAGATTACCGTGCGCTCTGTTGGCTTGAAGTAATTCAAAGCTTTCTCCAGTTCCCAGCAAAACACCTGTTCCCAGTCTTCTTTGTATTGTTTTAAAGGCCAAGAAAAGAGCTATCAGCGTTAAGGCTCCAGCATAAAATAGTGTAAGCATATTAATACCTTATAATTAATTAAGTTTTCAATTTACAATAATAAACAAGCTATCACAATAAGGAGAGATTATGAGTGCAGTCGAAAAATGGTATGAAGTAATGAAATCTAACGATATGGATAAGTTGGACGAATTACTTGCAGAAGACGTTGTTTTTTATTCTCCTGTGGTCTACACACCTCAAAAAGGAAAAGATATAACTAAGATGTATTTAATGGCTGCTGGAGGCGTGTTTGGAGAAGGAACTAAAGATGCAATGTCTGATAGCAACAAGAGCCAATCAAACTTCAAGTATATAAAAGAAATCATAGGTGAAAAGTCCGCTTTGCTAGAATTTGAAACTGAAATGGATGGAGTATATGTTAATGGAGTGGATGTAATTAGTTGGAATGAGGAAGGAAAAATTACTGAATTCAAGGTAATTGTAAGACCTCTACAGGCAGTCAACATGCTCCATCAAAAGATGCAAGCAATGCTAGAAAGCATGAAGTAGTCTCATTTAGTATGGTTAATAAAGCACAGTCCTGGTCAGTTCATATTTTTACAGCGTCTGGTGCTTTTGCCGGTTTTTTATCTCTGCAAGCGGTTCTAAACGATAATGTTTTTCTTGCTTTTTTATGGCTTTCCGTTGCTTTCTTTATAGATGGTATTGATGGGACTTTAGCTAGGCGATATAAGGTAGCTGATAATCTTCCAGAAATTGACGGGGCCATTTTAGACAACATAGTTGATTATCTTAATTACGTCTTCATTCCTGCCCTTATGGTTTATTGGTTTGATTTAGTCCCTCCTCAATTTTCTTTATTTGCAGTTGCTTTAATACTAATTGTCTCTTGCTACACCTTTACTAATACCAAACTTAAAACTGAAGATCTTTTCTTTCGTGGATTCCCTGCGGTCTGGAACATTGTAATTTTTTATTTATTTGTCTTGGATACCTCCCAATTAACTAACTTCTTAGCAATTCTTTTCTTTTCAGTTATGACTTTTGTGCCTCTTAAATACCTGCACCCCTTTAGGGTTAAAGAGAAAAAGGTACTCAATTTATTTATAACAGCTGTGTGGGGTTTATGTTGTGCGCTGCTTTTAATTGATTTAAGAGAGGAGACGACAGCTCTTTCTGCTTATCAAAATGTTTATTATTGGTTATGGGTAGTACTCAATTTTTATTTTATTTATATCTCGCTGGAAAGATCCATTTTTAAACAAATCAAAGGTAAGTAAACTTTGGTATAGTAAATAAAGCAGAATTTTATTAGGAGAAAATATGTCAGATATAAAAGAAATAGCCAACAGTTTTTTTGAAGATTGTGAAGTAGGTAAAGGCTGGGAAGTGTGTAAAAATTATTGCTTAGAAGATGCGTCTTTTTCTTCTCACGCTGCACCATTACTGAAAACAAGCACTATTGAAGGATACGCAGATTGGATGCAAGGAGTCTGCTCGATTTTACCGGACTGCAGTTATGAGATTAAATCAGTCACTGTAGATGAAGACAGCAAACAAGTTTCTTTCTTTGCTGTATTTTCAGGAACTCATACTGAAGAGGGCGGCCCAGTGCCACCTACAGGCCTAAAAGGATCAGTAGACTATGTTTATGCCTTGGAGTTTTCTGAAGACAAAATTAAGCACCTTACAAAGATCTGGAATCCACATTACTTTAATAAGCAAATTGGATGGGAATAAAAGCCCCCCTCCTTTTTTTAAGCTTATTATTAGCAAATAATATTTGGTCCGCTTATTTGTCAGATGAAACAGGCGAAGAAGTAGCGGTTAATGACTGGATTCTTGTAGAAGAATCAATTGCAAGAGACAAAGAAGGAAATGCCCTTGAAACAGTCTATAAGTACTGTGTAATAACTGAGATTATTGATGAGAGAAATAAAACCCCCTCAGCTTATGCCACCAAAAATAAACCACACCCTTTAAATGCGGTAGGGTTTGCTTGGTTTATTGCCAACGGCACTCCAGTTCAATCCTTTACCACAAGGTATATTTTTAGAGATGCTCTTACGGGTCGAAGAGACACAACCCTGCCTGAAGGTTGTGAAATAAAGTTACAAATTGAAGAAGGGAGTGTTGAATAATGGCAAAAAACTTTAATAAAAAGAAATTCGGAATTTCAAAAGGTGAACCTCAGAATCGAAACCAAGACCCAAAAGGAAATCCTGCTAGGAAAAGAGTCTTGAGTTCAACCAATCAAGGACGCAAAGGCCAAAAATAATTGCGTGTCTTTAAGTTTCATTGAGATAGATTCCTTCATCTAAAGTTGAATTCTGTATAATCTGAAGAGGATAAATATTTTTTTAAGGAGAGAGATATGTACTTCAAATTTTTATTAACTTTAGTTCTTTTCTGTGCGCCTTTTATACACAGTGGACACCATGAAGCTTCAGAAAAGGCAGGATTATCTGAGCAAGAAATTATTGATATTGCAATGTCGGCAGCTCCGACCAATGTAAGTTCTAAAGCGACTATTATTGATTCTAAGGGGAAGGTTCTAAGAGGCGGTTCCAATGGTTGGACTTGTATGCCTGGAACTCCGCCTAATGATAATGTTAATCCTATGTGCGTAGACCAGGCCTGGCAGAAATGGTTGAAAGCTTATATGGAGAACACACCCTATGACTCAGAAAATGAGTCTTTTGGGACATCCTATATGCTAGTTGGCGATATAGCTGTGGATAATGATGACCCATCTAATTTGGATAAATCTAAAGGTACATGGGTAGCTGAAGGACCGCATCTTATGCTTTTAATGCCGGAAAGTTTGATGAGCGATCTACCTACTGATCCTTATGCCGGTGGCCCTTATGTCATGTGGAAAGGCAGTGAATTTGTCCATGTAATGGTGCCATTAGAAACTACTGAACCACTAAATTAGAAGTACTAGTCTTTTTTTAAGGATTGTCTTGTTTTAGATAGCTGAAACTATGGCTTTAAAAGTTATTAAATATCTATTTCTAGGAGTTTTTCTACTGTTGGCTTTGCTGTTAGTAATTTTTGTAACAGGTTCAAAGGTGTCGATGGATTCAGATTTCTCTCATACTAATGCTACAAAGGATCTACCAAAATTCAGTCCGACAATAGGTAACGGTATAGTCAACATAACTATAGGAGACATGACTTTTAGAACGCGGATAGCTGGATTTAACGGTGACTCTTCTAAAGAAGTAGTGATTCTTTTACATGGTTTCCCTGTTACATCTGCCATGTGGGTTGATCTAATAGGACCCCTTGAAGAGGCTGGCTATCGTGTGGTCGCATTTGATCAGCGTGGATATAGTCCACTTGCACGACCTGAAACCTTATATTCCTACCAGATTTCTGAAATTACCAAAGATATCTTTGCGGTGGCGGATGTTATAGGTGCAGAAGAATTTCATCTAATAGGTCATGATTGGGGTTCTGTTGTAGGTTGGTCGGCAGTATTATCCAATCCTTCTAGGATCACCAGTTGGACTGCTTTATCATTTCCTCATCCTGCAGCTTTTGGTGCAGCTTTACTTGATGATCAGGATCAGCAGGAAAGAAGTAGTTATGTAGCTTTTTTTCAAACCCCTTGGCTGCCAGAAACTGTCTTTAGCTTTAATAACTTCAGTGTTCTTAAGGCATTGCTTGCAGGGATGTCGGATGAAAAGATGAAAGAATACATTAATGTGTTCAGTGAACCAGGCGCTTTAACTTCAGCATTAAACTGGTATCGAGCTTTGAGAGATGATCTTCTTTTTGAACTAGAAGGTGTTGAAAGCCTAGAGGTAAAGACACCCACTCTTTTCTTGTGGGGAAATCAAGATCAATCTGTAGGCAGGGTAGCTGTAGACGGCATGGCTGAGTTTATAGAGGGTCCTTACACTAATATTGAGTTAGAAGCAGGGCACTGGCTATTCGTTGATCAACCAGAGAAGGTTACTGATGAAATTTTGATCCACCTTGAGCAATGAAAAAACTACTCCTGCTCTTAAGCCTACTGTTAGCTACTGTTGCCAACGCAGAAATTTTCCAACCTGAAGACTACATTAAACTTCAGTTTCCAGGCTGTTTCCAAGAACATAAATTTACTAAATCTAATTTTAAGAACGATCTGACAAATACAGCAGAAAAAAAGTTAAGCAACAGAGATAAAAGCAGAATAGAGAGGGTTGGTAAAAATCTTAATTCCCAATTACGTTCAATCCGAAATTCGTTTAATAAAGGTAATTATGAAAAGGTTATAGATAAATCAAAAAATGCCTTGGATCTAATTAGTTCTCAAGGCTTAAATTTGTTTGATTCTCCTACTGGTTTACAAGTTAGTTTAGTAAATGGTCAAAACATCAATATGTTGGACTTCTATCTAATAGCTTTAGTAGAAATTCCTTATTTAAATTATCTAAGTTCTAAAAATTTAGGGCTTGATATGAACATTCAAGAAAAATGGTTGAATGAAACTTTTACTAATTCTAGAGCTATATTTGAGAATAAAGGATGTTCAACTACATTATCTAAATTTACTGAAGTGGAAGTTACCAAGAGAAGGTATAAATATATATGCAAGATGATTAAACCTTATGAAGCACATATAGCTTCTGAAAAAGGTATTCTTGAATACAAAAAGAAAAATTATAAGGATGCCATGTCTTTTTTTTCTTTAGCTCTTACTAATTACAGCTCTACTGGATTTAAGAAAGAAGCAAAAGATACAATCATTTTTGAAAGAATGAATCTACAAGCTAGAAACGCTTTCGCTGCCGAAAAAATAGAAAATTGGTGTGTAGCATCAGAAGGTTATAGACGGGCTACTGAACTTGCTAAATTTGTTGAAATTGAGCCTTTACCAATCTGGAGCTTAACTAGTGACAAAGTTCATGAGTGGGAACCAAAATGGGGTATTGTTAACCGTGGAAAACAACCTATTGCAATTTATAAGAAACCACCTGTTTATCCAAGAAGAGCTATGGAACGTGGAGAAGAAGGCTGTGTTATGTTGGAATTTACTGTAAATCAGAAGGGCAAAACCGAAGACATAAGAATTATTTGGTCTACAAATGGTTGGTTAAACGCTGCTGCAGTCAATGCTGCTAAAAGATTTGAGTATAGACCTTATATGAACCAAGGAAAATCTGAAAGGGTTACAGGAATACTAAATCAGATAACTTTTATCATAGATGATCCAAGGAAAGACCGAAGTTATATTCCTGCTGGTTGCGAATGATACTAATTCTGTATAATTCTCAGTCAGTTTAAAGCGGGTATCGTATAACGGCTTATTACCTCAGCCTTCCAAGCTGATGATACCGGTTCGATTCCGGTTACCCGCTCCAGGTTTTTTTATGAGCAACAATTCTGAAGGTAAAATTAAAGTAGAAGCTGGAAAGCGTTATTCTTGGTGTAATTGCGGGAAGAGTGAGAAATATCCATTGTGTGATGGTACACATAG